>CAZIBA010000112.1:0-6814 GCA_964536795.1 uncultured Planctomycetota bacterium
TCGACGTTCCTTGTTTATCACCGCCTCGTAGATGGTGCCGGTGGTGAAGTTGCAGTCCTGGGTGGTGGTGATACCGGTGAAACGCTCGTAGTGACCCAGGTCCAGGTCGGTCTCGGCCCCGTCCACGGTCACGTAGACCTCACCGTGCTGGAAGGGGCTCATGGTGCCCGGGTCCACGTTGATGTAGGGGTCGAGCTTCTGCAGCTTCACTTTAAGTCCCCGGCTGATGAGCAGCCGACCCAGGGCGGCGCAGCTCAGCCCCTTGCCCAGAGAACTCACGACTCCGCCGGTGACAAAGATGTGCTTGGCCATCAGCTCTCGCTTGCCTTGCTGGACTGCGTGGCTCGCTCTTGCTGCCGGGCGACGAAGGCCCGGTAGTCCTCGGGGGTGTCGATGCCCGTGCTGTCGTGGCTGGCGACGCCCACGCGGATGCGGTAGCCGTGCTCCAGCGCGCGGAGTTGCTCCAGCTTCTCCGCCTGCTCCAAGGGCGTCGGGGAAAGGCGGGTGAAGGTGAGCAGGAACTCCCGTCGGTAGACGTAGATGCCCGGGTGCTTGAAGAAGTGCAGACCGTCCTCCCCAGGGTCGCGGTGGAAGGGCACCGGCGAACGGGAGAAGTATAGGGCGTAGCCGTCGGCGTCCACCACCGCCTTGACCACGTTGGGGTCCCGGTACACGGCCGGGTCACTTGAGGGAAAGACCAGCGTGCCCATCGGCGCCCGCTGCTCCTGGGCCATGAGCTGCAGGAGAAGGGTCAGGTCCTCGGGGGAGACTTCGGGCTCATCGCCCTGGACGTTCAGAATGAGGTCGGCCTCCAGTCCCGCGGCCACTTCGGCCACCCGTTCGCTCCCGCAGGTGTGCTCAGGGGAGGTGAGGACCGCCTGCCCGCCAAAGGCCGTCACGGCGGCCAGGATGCGCTCGTCGTCGGTGGCCACGATGACCGAGGAAAGCCCGTCGGCCCGGGCCACCTGCTCGTAGACGTGCTGGATGAGGGGCTTGCCTGTCTCAGAGAGGAGGGGTTTCCCGGGGAGACGCGTGGAGGCGAAGCGAGCCGGGATGACCGCCACCACCCTACCCCGCTCGCTGGCGCCGTCGAACCCATCGACGGCCCCCGTGGGTGCATCCTCGTTCACAACAGCTCCACGACTCTCACCGCGTCTCGTTGTTTCCCCGTGCTCGTGGACCTCACCGTCTGGTATTCTACACCCGCCGAGTCGATGGTCAAGGGTCAGCTCAAAGAGGGAAAGGGCCAGCCGGCGGCCCCGGGACGGAACGCTCAATTGAAGACCGAGGATTTCGACTACCAACTGCCCCCCGAGCGGATTGCCCAGCACCCGGCTCATCGGCGCACCGCCTCCAGACTGATGGTGCTGGACAGGCGGGAGCAGCGCTGGGAGCACCGGCGTTTCCGCCACCTTCCCCGGTATCTGGAGGCGGGCGACCTGCTGGTACTCAACGACACCCGGGTCATCCCGGCCCGTCTGGTGGGTCGGCGGGCGACGGGTGGGCTGGTACGATGCCTGTTGGTTGAGCAGGGCGAACCGGGTTGCTGGCTGGGCCTTCTGGAGGCGCGCGGTCGGCTGACGGCCGGCGAGGAGCTGCAGTTCGAGCAGGACGTGTCCGCCACCCTCCTCCAGCGGGGCGCCGACGGCGGCTGGTGGCTTCGCTTTGAGCCGACCGACCTCGAGGCCCGACTCCCCGACGTCGGCCGCGCCCCCCTGCCCCACTACATACGACGGGCCAAGACCGACGACCCTTTCCGCGAAGAGGACCTGCGCCGATACCAGACCGTCTTCGCCCGGGAACCGGGGGCCATCGCCGCCCCCACAGCGGGACTTCACTTCAGCAAGGGCCTGCTCAGGGAACTGACCGACGCCGGCGTGGCCCTGGCTACCGTCACCCTCCACGTCGGCCTGGGCACCTTCCAACCCATCCGCACCCAGCAGGTGGAAGAGCACCGGATGCACGAAGAGTGGGTGTCGGTGTCCGCGGAGGCCGTGGAGGCCGTGGCCGCGGCCCGCCACTCGGGCGGCCGGGTGGTGGCCTGCGGGACGACCGTGGTCAGGGCCTTGGAGTCGGCCGGGCGGGAGGGGTCACTTGCGCCCTTCGTCGGTGCCACCGACCTGTTCATTTATCCGGGCTGCGAGTTCCGGGTCGTGGACTGCCTGCTGACCAACTTCCACCTGCCCCGGAGCACCTTGCTCGTGTTGGTGAGCGCCTTTGCTGGCCGCCAGTTCGTCCTGAGGGCGTACGCCGAGGCCGTCCGCGCAGGCTACCGCTTCTACAGCTACGGTGATGCCATGCTCATCCTGTGAAAGGGCTGGAGAAGGAAGAGCTTGATTCCCGGCAGAGATGAGCTATCCTATGTCGTTTTGGCGCCCTGGCACAGGTGAGCGTCACGTGGTAAGGGGAGGTGATGAAGCTGTCGATAATGTCGTACCAGATAGCCAAGGACTGGGACCTGGACACCTACCTCGAGGTGGCCCGGGAGACGGGGTGTGCGGGTGTCGAGTTCCGAGTGGAGCTCGGATACAAGCACGGCGTGGAGCTGGAGCGGACGCCCGCGGAGCGCCGGGCCATCCGCAAGAAGTGCTCGGATGCGGGCATCGAGGTGGCCTGTGTGGCCACGGGCTGCCGGTTCCACTTCCCGGAGCCCGAGAAGCGGGCCGAACAGGTGGCCCTGGCCAAGCAGTACGTGCAGTTGGCTGTCGACCTGGGGGCCCCGCGCCTCCGGGTCTTCGGCAACGACCTCCTGCCTGACGTGGAGAAGCGCCGGGTAGTGGGCTTCGTGGGCAACGCCCTGCGGGAGATCGCCGAGTTCTCCGCCCCGCTGGGCGTGGACGTGCTGCTGGAGATGCACGGTGACTTCAACGACTGGCGGACGGCCACGGTGGCCGCCAAGTGGGCCAACCACTCCCGCGTGGGCATCATCTACAACTGCGACTTGCGCGACATCGAGGAGGGCTCGGTGCGCGGGTGCTTCGAGGGCATCCAGCACCTCATCCGCCACGTCCATTTCCACAGCCTGCTGAGCGAGTACCCTTACAAGGAGCTGCTGGCGCTGCTTGTGGGCATCGGCTACGAGGGTTTCCTCTCGGCCGAGCTCCCGGCCAGCGAGGACCCCAGGACCGTGATGGGACTCACGGCCAGACTGATGCACGAGTGGATAGCGGGCCTCGAGTAAGTCCGGCGAGGCCGCCGACCCCGAGAGACAAAGGAATAGGTGATGAGCGAGTTGGAAGAGCGTTTCCTGTTGGGCTGCTTCACCAGGCCCTTCGCCAACTTCCCCCTGGAGGAGGCCTTCGCCGGCATCGCCGAAGCGGGCTTCAAGTACGCCGGCCTCATGATCCGCCATCAGGACGACCCCTCGCTGCCCTCGGCAGGGGGCTCGCGGTCTGCGGAGGAGATCACCAGGATGGTCGAGTCGGCCGGGCTCACCCTGACCAGCATCATCCTGGGACGACCCGAGTCCGTCGAGGTCGGGAAGCGCTGGGTGGACGACTGTGAGGCCCTGGGCATCTACCATATGATCGTCATCAACCCCTGGCCGTACAGCGAGGGCCTGAACGTCCGTCGTCCGGAGGAGGAACTGGGCCCCGAAGAAGAGGCCTACTTCAAACTGATGCACGACCTGGCCGACTACGCCCGGCCCAAGGGCATCGCCCTGGCCATCAAGCCCCACACAGGCTGTACGGCCACCTCCAAGGAGGAGCGCAAGACCCTCGCCGCCATCGACCACGCTAACGTGGGCGTCTACTACGACCCCGGCAACGTCTCCTTCTACGAGGGCGTGCGACCGGAGGACGACCTCCCCAACATCGTCGACCGGGTCATCGGCATCTGCGTCAAGGACCACGAGGGGCCGCGGGCCAACCCCAGCTTCCCCGTTCCGGGCGCCGGGGCCGTGGACTGGAAGCGCATCTTCCAGACCCTCAAGGACGCCGGCGCCTACGGCCCCTGCGTGCTGGAGAACTTCACGGCCAAGGAGCCCGAGGCGATCCGGGCGGGCGTCCGGGCGACCCGGCAGCACCTCCAGGAGGTACTGTCCCAGCTCACCTGATTCCAGCCAAGGAGCGAGAGATGAACCTGAGCGTGACCATCTACAGCCTCCACAACTCCATCCAGAAGGCGGGGATGGACGTCAAAGGCTTCATCGAGTACTGCGCCGGGCTCGGCGTCCCGGCCGTGGACCTGGGCTACTTCTGGAAGGACGCCCCAAGGGAGATACCGCAGGCCCTCCGCTGGCTCCAGGACAACGGCCTGAGACTGGGCGCCTACATCAGCCGGGGCGACTTCACCAAGCAGGACGCCGACGAGCGGGCCGAGCAGGTGGAGATGCTCAAGAGGTCCGTCGACGAAGCCGCCCAGATGGAGGCCCCCGCCCTGCGCGTCTTCGCCGGCAACGGCTGGCCCGGCGCCAGGTTTGCGGACGTCCGGGACTGGGTCATCGAAGGTCACCGGCAGGTGGCCGCCTACGCCGAGGAGAAGGGCGTCATCGTGGGCCTGGAGAACCACGGCAAGCTCTGCGGGACCATCCACGCCATTCGCACCATCGTCGACGGCGTGGGCTCGAGCAACTTCGGCGTCACCTTCGACATGGGCAACTGGGTCGGGGCCGGGGAAGACCCCGTCCGGGCGGCCGGCGAGTTCGCCACGGACACCGTCTACGTCCACGTCAAGGACGTGGCCAGGGCCGAGGAGCGCAATCGCTCCTGCGTCGTCGGCGAGGGCTTCGTGGACGTCACCGGTTGTGGGCGAGTGCTGAAGGACGCCGGCTACACGGGCGTCTACTCCCTGGAGTACGAGGCGGCCGAGGACGAGAAGACGGGCGTTCCCAGGAGTCTGGAGGGTATGGAGAGGCTCCTGGCCGGACTGGCATAGGGGACGGTCGGGGACACTCTGACGGATCCGTTGGAGGAGGCAAGGGGCTCAGGCTCCTTGTCCTCGCTGACGGAACTCCAGTGCACCATGGGTTCTCAGAGATGATCATCGTCGTTCGCTACCTGAGCTTCGCTGTGCTGGCTGGCGGATTCGTTCTCGTGGCCATCCTGCCCACGCTGTTCATCCTGGCGATGGGCAGCCGACGGGTGGGGCCCGGGCGCTACCGGGGAGCCCTGGAGGCCGCTCCCGGGCTCCTCAGCATGGTGGCCTGGCTCACCCGGGCCAAGGCTCTCTACGGGGCAGCGCTGGTGCTTCTGGTGGCCTTTGGCTGGCTGGAGCTTCCCTGGCTTGCGGTGGCGCCTCTGGCCGCGCTGCTCATCGGCTGGGAAGCCGCCCTCGAGGCCGCCGGGCTCAGGGCCCGCTTCCTCAAGGAGCGCACTCAAGCGCCTGACGGGGGTGCCAGCGGAGCGGCCCTTCGGGTGCTCGTGGCCGGAGTCGTGAGCCTGGCCGCGCAGATGTCGCTGGTGTTCTACGTCATCTTCCGGTCCTACTACCTCTCAGTACTCTGAGCTGGCCGGCCACGGCGGACCGCCACGGCGATGGCATCCCGGGCCGTGTGCACGTCGAAGGGCGTGGACCCGTAGTCACCGAACAGGGCGACGTCGTCAAAGCCGGCCTGACGCCAAAGCTCCTGGTACCGCGTCGCCTCCAGGGCCAGCAGGTCCCCGTGCCCCAACTCCGCTCGCCAGACCTCGCCTTCCCTCCTCACCGTGACGAACTCCACGTCCCACCGAGGCCGGCCGAACCGAAAGAACTTGACCACCACGTGCTCCACGCCGTCCCGGACGAAAGAGCGGACGAAGTCCACCGACTCCTCCCGCTCGGCGATGCCTGCGTAGTTCAATATCTGGGCGACGGCGACGCCCCCTGGTCGGAGGACCGCCAAGAACCCACGCAGGGCCTGGAGCACGTCCTCCTCCGTCTCGCTGAAGCTCAGGGAGTTCCCCACGCTGTACACTGCGTCAAAAGGTCCGGGAACGACCCGCCCGAGTTCCAGGAAGCTCCCCTCGACGAAGGACACCTCGACGCCTCGCTGGGCCGCGTGGGACCGGGCCGACTCCAGCGACTCGGCATTGAGGTCCACGCCCGTCACCTCGTAGCCCCGCTCGGCCAGGCGGACGGCGTGGCGACCCGTGCCGCAGGCCAGGTCAAGGACCCGCCTCACCCCGTGCCGGTCGAAGATGCCGGTCAGGAAGGGCTCCTCACGGGTCAGGCGTCGCTCCCAGCGGCTGAAGTCGTCGGACAGAGAGGCCATCAGCCCGCCCCCCTCCCGCCTGCGGCCATCGGCTCGATGCCGAGCAGGTCGACCACGTTGGCGTAGTAGAGGCGCTCCAGGACCTTGCTGGGCAAGGCCAGCCCTTCAAACGTGGGTGCGTCATCCGGGGCGGGGTCACCTCCCCGTCGGCGGGCGATCTCCTGGTAGTCGCCGTCGGGGATGGGTGAGCGAAAGGTCCCCTCCCCTTCCCAGAGCATCTGCTGCACCCAGTAGCGACTGGCGTAGCGCTTCACGGGCCAGCCTTGCCGGACCACCAGGTCGCTTCCGAACAGAATCCGCCGGGCGTATCTGGTGACAAACTCCCGGGCCCGCTCGGGCTGACGACCCACCTCCCGGCAGACCCACTTGGTAGCGCTGGTGTCGATGAGGTAGTTGGCGTAGCCGTCCAGCAGGCGGGACAGGTGGTCCAGGTCTTCAGGATGGCCGCCGAAGTGGGCGCCTATGATGGTGACCTGGGGGTGACGATCGAGCACCCGCTCCAACTGCCCGTAGGTCTCCAGCTTGGTGCCGAAACGTGAGCGGTCCCGGTACTGCCTGTCAAACCAGATGTCCGGGTCGGCTATGTGGACCAACCCGGGCATCCCCAGTTCCCCCATCAGC
>CAZIBA010000113.1:0-6790 GCA_964536795.1 uncultured Planctomycetota bacterium
CGAAGGCTATCGATAGTATAATCGGACTGGGGGTCCCGCTCCATCAGAAAAGCCCCCAAACGGGTCGGGAGCTGCTGCTTCCCTCACCCCGTCCCGACGGAAGCCACGTGCTCATCGGGCAGCCAGATGGTGTGGCACGGGCACCCCGACCTGTGGTGAGCCTGCCTGTCCTGCCTGCCCTGAGCTTGTCGAAGGGAGCCTGTCGAAGGGTCGAACCACCTGTGGTGAGCTTGTCGAACCAAGGAGTGCCCGTGGGTAGGAAGACACGGCCGGCAAGCCTGTCCGCCATAGCCCGGAAGGGCGAAGGCGGAAGCGGCCGTGGCAAGTCTGCATCGCTGCGCCGCCGGAGACTGAGCGGAGGAGTCCGTGCGGATCCGTAGGAAGTGTGTGTGCTCCGGCGGAAGCGGGTGGCGAGGATGGTCAAGAAAGCCTTGGTCCCGGTGGTCCGGCAGCCTTATAATCGGCCCACTTCGGTTTCTGCGCCGGGGAGGACTGGGCGTGGAGCGGAGTCGGTGATCACGCTTACGACCGGAGAGACGGGTCCATGCGGGTGCTCATTACCGGGTGCAGCGGCCAGATTGGCACCAATCTGGCCCTTCGCCTGCTGGCCGAGGGCCAGGGGGTGGTGGGAGTCGACCTCCGTCCCAACCCCTGGACGGAGGAGGTCCCGACGGCCATCGTCGACCTGCGCCGAGGGGCAGAGGCGCTCCGGGAGGCCGTGGCCGGAGAGGAGCTGGACCTGGTGGTGCACCTGGCGGCCCACGCCAAGGTGTACGAGCTGGTGGAGCACCCCGAGCGGGCACTGGAAAACGTCGATATGACCTTCGCGGCACTGGAGCTGAGCCGCAGGCGCGAGCTCCCTTTCGTCTTTGGCAGCTCCCGGGAGGTCTATGGGGAAATCCGCAAGATCCGTCAGGAGCGGCCCACCCGTGAGGCCGACGCCGACTTCGTGGTGGCCGAGAGCCCGTACTCGGCCTCCAAGATCGCCGGTGAGGCCCTGGTGGCCAGCTACCACCGCTGCTACGGCGTGCCCTACGTGGTCTTCCGCTTCAGCAACGTCTACGGCCGCTACGACAACGACGTCGAGCGCCTGGAGCGGGTGGTCCCGCTCTTTATCGAGCGTGTGCGTCGGGGACGGCCCCTCACCATCTTCGGTCGGGACAAGGTGTTGGACTTCACCTACGTGGATGACTGCGTGGCCGGCGTCTACCAGGGGTTGGTCAAGCTGGCGGCCGGCGAGGTCACCCACGCCACCATCAACCTGGCCACCGGCGAGGGACACACCCTGACCGAACTGACGGACTGCATCGTGGAAGGGCTCCGTCAGCGCGGGGAGCTCGGCCACGACCCCCAGGTTGACTATCAACCCAGCCGACCGGGCGAGGTCACCCGCTACGTGGCCGACATTGCCCTGGCCCGCCAACTCCTGGGCTACGACCCGGCCACGTCGCTACGTGAGGGTATCGGCAAGGCGCTGGACTGGCAGGCTTCCCTGGCCCGGGGTCGGCACTGAGGGTGTAGCGGGGTTGCGCGTGCGGGCACCCTCACCCCAGCCCTCTCCCGAAGGGAGAGGGGGCGGCACGGCCTCTCCCAAGGGGAGAGGGAGGAGGCGGAGGTCCTCCTCACCGGTAGGGGGGACCGAAGGGAGGGGGCGCGGCACGGATCCTACCGGAGGGAGAGGGAGAAGATCCGGGTCCCTCCCCCCGTACGGGCAGGAGGACACGAGTCGTTGCGGAGAGGCGGCGATGTCGCAGTCAGGGACAGAGGTCGGCAGCAGCAGCGACGAGGGACGGGCGGCGAGGCAGCGGGCGCTCATCGTCCTTCTCTATTTCGCCCTGGCCGTCATCTCCAGCTACTTCAACGACTACGAGGCCGTGGAGATGGCGGCCCTGCGCCAGGAGCTGGAGAACCGGGAGGAAGCAGACGACTTCGTGCGAGGTGAGTCGCCCTCCCTGGTCGCGGCCACCACCCTCACCCCGCGCCAGCGGGAGCACAACCTGGCCATACGGGGGAAGGTCCGTCCCCCCCTGCGCTACCGGCCGCTGTCCTTCTGGATCACCGAGATGGCCTGCCGGGCGACCGGCGCCCCCTACCTCTACACCGACCTCTACCTCCGACTGCTCTTCCTCTTCCTCTCGGCCTTGGCCCTCGACGGCTACCTGCGGAAGTGGCTGGGCCGGACGCCGGCGGCCCTGGGTGTGGTGGTGTTCTTCGCCCTGATGCCGGCCGTGTACTGGCGCGGGTACCACAAGCTCTACGACTTCACCAACCTGCTCGTCTTCGTCGTCGGCTACTGGCTCATCCGCGAGCGGAAGGACGGTTGGCTGGTCCCACTGCTTGCGGTGGGGATGCTCAACCGGGAGACGGCGGTGATGCTGGTGGCCGTTTACTTCTTCGTGCGCTGGGGTGAGCTTCCCCTGAGGAAGCTGCTTCTGCGCACGGTTCTCCTGGGGCTTCTTTGTGCGGGCATCTACGTGGGCCTGCGCGTTGCCTACGGCTACCAGGGGTGGTTCCACTGGTACGAGCTGTTGGAGAACCCCTTCGACCTGCAAACCTACCTCTACCTCTTCCTGTTCCTGAACGCCTTCTGGGTGCTGGCCTTCCTCGACTGGCGGAGCAAGCCCCGCTTCCTTCGCCGGGCCATGCTCATGGTGCCCATCTTCTTCGCCATCCATTTCGTAGTGGGCTACGTGCGCGAGGTGAGGCTCTTTCTGCCCCTGCTCCCACTGTTCCTCCCGCTGGGTCTGCTGAGCCTGGGCGCGGGTGGTCGGCGCGAGAAGCCGGCCCCGGTCGCGACTGGGGAGTGAAGGCGCTCCGGTCGGTGGGCTGGGTCACGCCTGGCGGGGATGGGCGTCGAGGTAGCCCTGGAGGATGATCTGGGCGGCTACAGTGTCCCGGCGGGCTTTGCGTCGTTTGTGGGTGAGGCCCCGGGCCCACAGGGAACGCTCGGCCTGGCGGGTGGTGAGCCTTTCGTCCCAGGTCTCTACGGGTAGGTCGAGCTTCGTCCGCAGGGCGTCCACGAACTCCAGGGTGACCTGGGCCCGCTGACCCGCCGAGCCGTTCATGTTCAAGGGCAATCCCACCACCACCTGCTGGACGCCCCGCTCCCCACAGAGGGCCGCCAGACCGTCCAGATGACTTCCGTCGGCTTCGGTGGTGATGGGTTCGAGGGGCTGGGCGGTGAGGCCCAGCTCGTCGGACAGGGCCAGGCCGATTCGCCGGTCACCGTAGTCGATGCCCAGAATGCGGGTCATTCAACACCACTGTGGCAGGTCAAAGAGGCACGGGTCGAGAGGTCCGAAGTCAGGGACGGGGGTCCTTCCGAACGCCCCTACGGTCCAGTCGTACGACCGAAGTAGGCAAGACTCGCAACCCGGCCACACAGAGGGCGACCTCTGACCTGCCACCTGCGACCGGTGACCTGCCACCTTCACAGGTACTTCTCCAGTCCCTGTTCCTCGAGCAGGTCCACCAACTCCTGGACGCGTTGGGCTTCGCTCTTTCGGGCGACCAGGGTAGCGTCGGCGGTCTGGACGATGATGAGTCCCTCGACGTCCACGGTGGCGATGAGGTGGTCGGGCTCGCCCACGACGATGCACTTGGCCGTGTCCAGGCCCTGGTGTCGGCCGACGACGGTGTTGCCCCGTTCGTCCTGGGTGTGGTGGCGCTCGACGGCCAGCCAGCTGCCCACGTCGTCCCACTCGAACTCGGCCTCGATGACACGCACGTCCCGGGCCTTCTCCATCACCGCGTAGTCGATGGAGATGGGCTCGAAGCGGGCGTACTCCTGGGCGATGGTCTTGGCCTCGCGCAGGGTGTCGACGGATTCCTGGATCCGTCGCAGCCCTTCGTAGAGGTCGGGCACGTAGCGCTCCAGATGGTGGAGGATGACGGGCAGACGCCAGACGAAGATACCGCTGTTCCAGTAGTACTCCCCGGTGCGCAGGAACTGACGGGCGGCCGAGGCGTCGGGCTTCTCCACGAAGCGACGCACCTTGAAACAGCGCACGTCCTCCACCTCGGCCGTCTCCTCCCCCCGCTGGATGTAACCGTAACCGGTGGCCGGCTCGGTGGGGGGGATGCCGATGGTGACCAGGCAGTCCACGTTCTGGGCCAGCTCGGCCGCCTTCGTGAGCACCTTCTGGAAGCCCTTCTTGGGACGGATGAGGTGGTCGGCGGGCAGGGCCGCCATAACCGCTTCGGGGTCATGCTGCTCCAGGATGACCGCGGCCAGGCCGATGGCGGCGGCAGTGTTCCGACCCTGGGGCTCGACCACTAACTGCTCCTCGGGCATCTCGGGCAGACAGTCACGCGTCTTGGGCAGCTGCTCCCGACCGGTGACGATGTAGGTGCCCTCCAACGGCACCAGACCCTCCAGCCGGTCCAGGGCCTCCCGCACCAGGAGTTTCTCGCTGACGATGGCCAGCAATTGCTTCGGTTCGGCCCGCCGACTCAGTGGCCAGAAGCGGGTCCCCGAACCCCCCGCCATCACGACGGCATACAGCATGGCCTCTCCTCCCTCAGCCCGCCGGCCGGCGGGCAAGTCAAGAAGTCGCAGGTTGTACGCAGCTGAGTCAGAAGCCCTCACGCCGCTGTCCCTCCGGCGACTCCCGATGTCTCACATCGACCCCACAGTCCGGTATACGGCCAGGACGTTTTCCGTGGGGGTGTCGGCCTGGATGTTGTGGGTGGGGGCCAGGATGTACCCGCCACCGGCCCCCAGCACCTCGATGGTGCGGCCCACCTCCTCTTCCACGTGCTCGACCGTCCCCCGGGGGAGGGTCTCCTGGATATCTATACCTCCGTAGAAGGCGATGCGCTCACCGAAGTCCCGCTTCAGGCCCTCGATCTCCATCCCGGCCGCCCGCACCTGAACCGGGTTGAGCACCTGCACGCCCAGCTCGATCAGGTCGTCGATGAGTGCTCGCACGGCCCCACAGGAGTGCATGATCACCGTCAGCCCGAAACTCCGGGCCTGCTGGGCGAACTCCCGCAGGCTGGGCGCAAAGAACTCCCGCCAGCAGTCCAACCCCACCAAAAGCCCGTCCTGGGTGCCGAAGTCGTCACCCAACAGAAAAGCATCCACCAGACCCCGGGCCGCGGCAAAAATGAGCTGGTTGTGGCCCAGGTAGTAGTCCGTAACCTGCTTGATGATAGCCTGCGCCAGAGCCGGTCTCAACGCCAAATCCATCAGGAAGACGTCCATTCCCCTGAGGTACATCGCGCACTTGAGTACGCTGGTGCGATTGAGGCGATGGCCCACGTTGATGACGTAGTGCTCACCGGCCGCTTCGGCCTGACGGGCCACCTCGTCGAAGTCGTAGACCGTGGGGTCGGGCCACCGGTAGGCGTCCACCTCGGCCACGTTCTGCACGTCGGCCAGGGGGTATTGGCTTACCTCCAGGTAGTGGGCCTGGCCGCTCTCGACGAACTGACGCTCCACACCCCAGATGTCGCGCACGGCGCCCGCCTCGACGGGCTTGAGCTCCGGTCCCGTGTACCGTGGCCCCACGGTCCGGATGTCCACGCCCAGCCTCAGGCGGACCTCCTCGTCGGAGGCTACCCCGAAGTGCCCCCGGAGCTTCGCCTGGGTCTCCGTGGTGGCCCAGAGGTCCACCGGCACCCGGTCGGTGGGCCGACGGGCGAGGGCTGCTCGCACGCGCTCCTTGGAGGTCATTCTTCGCCAGGCTCCCCTGCGGGGGCAACCCAGATGGGATTGGACCAGGCCACCCGGCCGCCCCGGTCCTCCACCTCCACCCGGAGGTAACGCTCGTCACCGACAATCTCGTAGTCGGCCGTCTTGAGGTGCTCGCCCGAGACCCGGCTTCTCACCCGTCCTTCTGAACCGACGAAGCGCACCGACACCGCACTGGAGGTGCACACGGACAGGCGGTCCCCCCTTAGGACGATGCGCTCGATGCGCGGTCCCTGCGTGCCGTAGAAGGCCCCCCGGCGCAGGGCCTGGAGGATCACCTCCACGCTGAGTGGACCGGCCTCCCTGGGGACCTGCACCCACACCCAACCCCTGCCCAGGTCCTCCGGGTAGCGGTGGGCGTCGTCCACGGCCACCCCCCAGAGGGGCCGGGGAGGGTCACCCGCCTCCAGCGGGGTGGGCTCGAAACGACTGAGGTAGCTGTCCCAGTAGAAGACCGAGTTGCCCTTGTTGAGTCCCCGTTCACAGACGCCGTTCCAGATCTCCACGGCGAAGCACCCGGTGAGAGCGTCCATCTCCTCCTGGCGCATGTTGCTCCAGAGCGGATGGCCCAGCAGGGCCAGGCCGCCCTGCTTCCGGACGGCGTCCACGGCCGCCTGGCCCGAGGGCTGGCGGGGGATGGCCTCGGCAATCCCCAGAGCGACGACGTGGTAGGAACAGCCCTCGCCGGCCCCCGGGCTGAGGTGCACCTCCTGGGCGGGGACGAGGAGCAGGCCGGCGTCGGTCAGGTCTTCGGGCCCGAAGAACTGGTCGTGGTCGGTGACGCCGATGGCGTCGTAGCCGTCGTTCCGGTAGGCGGCCACGGCCCGGGCGGGGGGCAGCGAGCCGTCGGAGCGATCCGTGTGCATGTGCAGTTGCACCTTGAGCCATCGGCCGTCAGTCGTGTACGGGTTCAACATCGTCTGCAGTTCCTTTCCTCGTCCTTGTCCACACTGAAGACCAGGGGGACCGGCGGGTGAGTCTACAGCAGAGGCACGACGACGACAAGCACCGGCAGCACAACCAACAGGAAAAGCACCGTGCTCACCACCCACAGGGAGTTGGCCAGGTCCACGTCCAGGTCGAAGAAGGTGGAGA
>CAZIBA010000114.1:0-6780 GCA_964536795.1 uncultured Planctomycetota bacterium
GACCCCCTCAGACGGAAGTGGTTGGTTGCCCAGAGCAGCCCCGCCTCCGGCGCCCGCACACCCACCTGGCTGCGCGTCACTTCCAGGACCGCAGCACCACCGGAGGCGTCGGCGAGGACGACGTTGTTGGCCGTGGTGCGTCTCGCTCGGCGAACCACCTCCACGGCCTCGGCCACCGTGTCACACTCCTCCAGCACCCGTCGGTAGAGCACCTGGTAGGGCACCCCGGCCAGGCCCTGGTCGGGGTCGCTCACCTCCAACATCACCAGGACCAGCCCGGCCTCGTTCATCCCGCTCACCACCCCGGGCAGTCCCGGCCAGGTGACGCTGGCGAAGGCCCGCAACTCCTCCGGGTGATAGACGGCCACCAGCGAGCAGTGGTGGGCCACCCCCAGTGTCGGGAAGTCCAGATTCCGGGCCAACAGGGGCTGGTCGGCGGCCGGCGGCCCGGCCACGAAGGCGCTGCACTTGACCACCCGGTACAGGTCCAGGAAGGTGGCCAGGAGCAGGACGTTCTCACGCGTCTCCCCCGCCCCCTCGGCAAGAGCGACCAGCTCCCGCAGGTGGCGCTTGGGGATGTGGCGCTCCATCGTCCGGGCCAGGCCGAGAGCCAACTCCTTCACCGGGCCCGTGCCTATGAAGCGCTCCAGGTAGCCGGTGCGCAGGTAGTCGATCTCTCGGGCCAAGAGGAGCCCGTGAGCCCGACCCATCGCTTCCGGCGAACCGGCCAGGTGGAGCACGGGGACCCCCTGCTCGACGAGGAGCTCGCCCCCCGGACAGGTTGCGGCCACGAAGGCCGGTGCCGACCGTTCTTCCGCCCCGGCTGTCCAGGGCACGGCCAGAACCACCAACAGCACCAGCCACAGCCCCAACACCTGTCGCTTTCTCGCCGCCATCACGACCTCACCTTGATGGTCACCCACGTGGACGTGATTGTAGGGGAGCCGAGCGCACCGCGTCAAGCTGGTGCAGGGCGAAAGGAACCTGGCAGCACGTCTCAGTGGGCGACGACGAGTGTCGGGTCTTCGGCCAGGCCGGGGCGCTTGGCCTGGTCGTAGACGGCGCGGGTCAGGGCCTGCATGTCCGCTTCCAGTCGCTGGCGGTGGTGCTCCAGTTCTTCGTCGGCGAGCTGGGCGGGGACCCAGTGCAGAGCACCGCTGCGGACCAGGGCCCGGGCAAAAGGCTTGGGCAGGAGGAACTCGTCCCACTTGCTGGGCAGCACCCAGTACCGGTCCAGCCCCGCGGCCAGAGGCAGGATGGGGAAGCCGGTCTTCTGGGCCAGGTAGATGACGCCCGGCGCCACCCGGTGGCGTGGTCCCCGTGGACCATCAGGGGTGACAACGAGGTGGGTCGTGTTCCCCCGAGCCAGCTCGAGCAGTTCCTTCATCGCTGCCGTCGCCCCTCTGGAGGTGGACCCGCGCACCGACCCCAACCCGAAGTGACGGGCCACCCTGGCGATGCGCTCACCGTCGCGGCTCCGGCTGACCAGCACGGCCACGGGCCGGTTGCGGAACGCTAACAGGGGGATGAGCATGTGACCGTGCCAGAAGGCGGCGATAACCGGCCCGCCGGGACGAATGGGCTCCCCTGCCAGTCGGCGGTCGGTATGGATGCGCAGAGGGAGCATGTAGACCTTGATGAGGAGGGAAGCCATCCAGGCGACCAGGTCCAGGGCGAGGCCGCGCAACCACATCCCTCAGCTCCCCAGCCAGTGTCCCTCGAAGACGGTCTCGGCGGGCCCGGCCAGGTAGACCTGGTCTCCCTCCGGCCAGCGCACCCGAAGCCTGCCCCCCAGCGCCTCCACCCACACCCGCCGGGCCAGCCGACCGGCGAGCACCCCGGCCACCACGGTGGCCGAGGCCCCGGTACCACAGGCCAGAGTCTCCCCCGCTCCCCGCTCATGGGTCCGCACCCGCACCCGGGAGGGACTTACGACCTGGGCGAAGTTGACGTTGGTCCGCTGGGGAAACATCCGCTGGCCTTCGATCTGAGACCCCACCTCGGCCACCGGGAACTCACTCAGGTCCCCGGCCCCGGGCAGATCCTGAAGGAAGATCACGCAGTGCGGGTTCCCCATTGACAGGCAGTTGATGGTCAGCTTCCAGTCCCTCACCCGGAGGGTCTCACCGAGACAGCGTCGCCCGCGGCCGGTCACCGGAATAAGGCGCCTTTCCAGGACTGGAGCGCCCATCCCCACCTCCAGCCGAGCCACCCGGCCGCCCACCCGGAGGAGCTTCAGGTCCTTCACCCCGCCCTTGGTCTCCACCGTGAACTCTGTCGTCGACACGTAGCCCCGCTCGTGGGCCAGCTTGCCCAGGCAGCGGATCCCGTTCCCGCACATCTCGGCCTCGGAGCCGTCGGGGTTGAACATGCGCATGCGCAGGTCGGCCTTGCCGGAGGGAAGCAGGAGGATGAGCCCGTCGGCGCCCACACCGAACCGGCGGTCGCACATCCGCCGGGCCAGCGCCCCCGGTCGCCTCACCCGACCCTCGGGGGCGTCCAGAACCACGTAGTCGTTCCCGGCGCCGTGCATCTTGACGAAGTTCACGCCTCGGCCTCCTTGAGCAGTGCCCGGGAGTCCCGGCGGAGGAGGTCCAGGGCATACTCGACCATGGGCCTGGCCCTGACGGCCCGCACTGTGGCTGCCCCTACCCGGGTGGTGGTGAGGATGCTTCGTCGGCGAAGCTCGGTCTCGACCCGGCCGAAGTCCCTGGCTATCCCATACCGGTGGATGCCCACGAGGACGGTGTGCGACGAAGCGTCGGTCTCGACCACCGTGGCCTTCACCGGTTCGGGCTGCATATGGTAGGAGACGTCGGCCAGCTCCTCGACGTGGTGGAAGAGGGTCACGCACTCGAGCCCGACACCGAGCAGGACAACCCAGCCATCGGCCTGGACCAGTCGGCCGTAGGGCGTCTCCGGTCCACAGGGGGTGGGCGAGAGTTCGTGTTCCCTGAGCAGTTCTCCGGCCCGGGGCCCGATGGCGGCTACGGAGTGGGTGGGGTGCAGGCTGCGCACGGCCTGGGGGCGGCGGCGGAAGGTCTCCGGTATCCGACCCGTCCAGGAGGCCGACGCTCGCACGTCGAAGTAGGGCGGACAGGTGGGACCGAGGTCACGCGAGCCGGTGAGCGTAGGCACCATGACCGTCCCCTCAGGGGCAACGGCCTGCAGGAGCCCGTCGATGACGGCCTCAGCGCCGCCCACCACGTGACCGAAACTGGAAAGGGAACTGTGGACCAAGATCACGGCCGGGGAACAGATGGACAACGACTGTAGGCCCTGGACGATGTCGCCCGAGACAACCCGGACGGTCCCTGCGGGTATCGAATGACCGCTCACGTCAGCGGAAGCCCCTGAAGTCGCACACACGGGGAGAGCAGGACCGTCTTTCCGGTCGGCCTACCCTCCCAGGAGAAGCCTGCGGATGAAATCGTACACCGGTAGTGCCGGCTCCCAGCCTGCTCGACCAGCGACACTCAGGAGGAGCACCACGATCAGAGCGATTATCAAGCCGGCCACCACCCGACGAACGGTGACGACCGCCGGGCGCTTGGCGTGGTCCTCCTCGTAGCTCCGGTGGAAAGTGCGATATCGGCTGGCGCACTTCTTGCTGCAGAAGGGGTCGCCCTCGTCCTGAATCACACAGTCGCCACAAAGGGGCTTGTGGCACTGGGTGCAGCGGATGTCGGCCGGCCGGCCGGGGTGGTTCACACAGTAGCCCGCGCGTCCCATAGAAGAGCCTCCTTCGAAAGCCAGAGCGGTGCAAGTTCGCACCCTCTGGATTCTACGAGGCCCTGGCCCCGGCGTCAAGGCTGAGGTCCGCGGCCCGAAGACCGGGCGCAGAGCAGCTTAGGAGACGAATTCCCCCTGACGCTCGGCCAGGAGCTTCTTCATCCGCGTCAGCACGGCCGCGTGCATCTGACTGATGCGCGATTCGGAGAGCCCCAGCACCTCACCGATCTCCTTCATGGTCATCTCCTCGTAGTAGTAGAGGATGATGACCAGGCGCTCCTTGCTGTTGAGGCCCCGGCTGATGAGTGTCCGGAGGTCCTCCCGGTTGAGTCGGTCGTCGGGGGCGACGGCCCGACGGTCCTCGATGAGATCGCCTTGCTCGACCACGGTGTTGGAGTCGGCGTCGGGCCAGGTCCGGCTCAGGGAGATGGTGTTGAAGGCGGGTGTGGATTGGACCAGCTCCCGGTACTTCTCCACGGGTAGACTCATGACCTGGGCCATCTCTTCGTCGGTGGGGTGACGGCCCAGCTTGCTCATCATCCGTTTGCGCAGTTCACGCATGCGGTTGTAGCGGGTGCGCACCAACCGGGGCACCCAGTCCCAGGAGCGGAGCTCGTCCAGGATGGCCCCTCGGATCCGGGGCAGGCAGTAGGTCTCGAACTTCACCTGCCTGTCCATGTCGAAGGCCTCGATGGCCTCCAGCAGGCCGAAGACACCGGCGCTGAAAAGGTCGTCGTACTCGACCTCGTTGGGGAGCTTGGCACGCAGGCGTTCAGCAGTGTTGCGCACCAGAGGCAGGTAGCTCTGGATGAGCTGGTTGCGCAGGTCCAGGTCGTGATCCTGTTTGAACAACTCCCAGGTCTGCCTAAGCCCCTCGTTGACCCTGGACATATACCCTCTCCTTTTCCACTTGCCCCGGGGCAGCCGCCCTCAAGCTCCGACCCCAGTATCCCCACTCGCTCTTCCCTCCCGTCCTGCGGGAGTGATGTGGCCCCACAGGTGCAAACCTGATACCAGAGCGACCAGGCACCGAGACCTCAGCCCACCATCTCAGCACCTAAGGACCTGCAATAAAAGTACTTATGGAACTGCCGACCTCTTGGAACACTCCCTTCCTGCCCCGAGGACAGCTCGTCGCTCGCCAAGCGAGTCCGGAAAAACATTCAGCAAACACCGGCAAGTTCTTCCTACGTCAGTCCCCACCGCTTGATCTTGTTGTGCAGGGTCCGCACGCTGATGCCCAGGGCCTCGGCCGTCCGCCGACGGTGACCGGCGAAGCGCTTGAGGGCGGCCTCCACGGCCTGCCGCTGCATCTGCTCCAGGGTGGCCACGTTGCTGGGAGCTTCGCTGGCGTCTGCCGAGGCCTGGGCTTCGGGGGCCTCCTGGAGCCACCGGCGGACCTCTTCCGGGTCGATGGCCTGACGGGTTCCCACTACGTGCAGCCGGGCGGCCAGGTTCTCCAGTTCGCGCACGTTTCCCGGCCAGGAATGGGCCTGGAACACCTCGATGAGCTCAGCGGTCAGGGGGAGCGGCGGGTGTCCGTTGGTCTGGGCCTGCTCGGCGAGGAAGTGCTCGGCCAGCGGGACGATGTCCTCCGGTCGGTCCCGGAGTGGGGGAATGTTCAGCGGCACCACGTTCAGTCTGAAGTAGAGGTCTCCCCGGAAACGCTCTTCCTCCACCGCCCGGGCCAGGTCCTGGTTGCTGGTGGCGATGACCCGCACGTCCACCCGGCGGGTGACACTGCTGCCCACCCGTTCGAACTCCTTCTCCTGCAGCACCCTGAGCAGCTTGGACTGGAGCTGGGGGTACAACTCCCCCACCTCGTCCAGCAGGATGGTGCCCCCGTCGGCCAGCTCGAAGCGTCCCAGACGGGTCCGCTCGGCACCGGTGAAGGCCCCGCGCTCGTGACCGAACATCTCGCTCTCCAGCAGCCCAGCCGAGAGGGCCGCGCAGTTCACCCGCAGGAAGGGCTTCTGAGCCCGAGGGCTGACGTAGTGGATGGCACCGGCCACCAGCTCCTTGCCGGTGCCCGAGGCCCCGGTGATGAGCACGGTGGCGTCGGACTGGGCGACACGAACGATGTGAGGGTAGAGGGCCCTCAGGGTGGGACTGATCTTGATGTGCTCGCGGATCTGCTCGAGCTGCTCGTGGGGGTCCTGGCCGGCGGCCTTGGGCGAGGGCAGCGTTCGTCCCTTGAGGGCCTCCTGGACGGTGCCTGCGATTTCGGCCGCCGAGGTGGGCCAGGTGAGGTAGGCATAGGCCCCCGCCCGCATGCAACTCACCGCCTTACGCACCGAGCCGTAGGCCGTGAGCACAATCACCGGGACGGTCCCTTCGTGCTGACGCAGCTTCCGCAGGAAGGCCAGACCTTCCATACCGGGCATCCGGTAGTCGGTCACCACCGCCTGGTAGGCAGAGCGCTTGAACTTGGTCAGTCCCTCTCGCGGCGAGCTCGCCGTCTCCACGTCCAGCCCGGCCAGCACCAGGGTCTCGGCCACCGCCTCCCGGCAGAACTGCGAGTCGTCTACTACCAACACCTTGACCATCACATCCCCCTACCGGGAGCAGCTTCGCCCCCGTCCCCTCGAAACCCGGGGCCACCAGCCCTGCTAACCGACCGGCAGCCGAACCCTCACCATCGCTCCCCCCCGCTTCCTGTTGGCCAGCTCAATGGAGCCCCCGTGGGCCAGCACGATGTGCCGGGCCACGGTGAGACCCAGCCCGGCCCCACCCGACTTAAAACCCACAAAGGGCGCCAAAACCCCAGCCAGGTTCCCCCCGGAGAACCCCGAACCCGTGTCCTCGAAACGGACCTCCTGGCTCAACCCGTCAGGCGGCTCCGGGCGGACGGCCACCAGCAGCTCCCCTCCCCCGGACATGGCCTCGACCGCATTTAGGATGAGGTTCAGGAAGACGCTGGTGAGCAGACGGGCGTCGGCTGGCATCGGCCGCAGCTCACCGGCGTAGAGGCGGGTCACCCGAATGGACTTCTCCTCCAGGTACGGGTGGGCAAAACCCAGGGCCTGTTCCAGCACGTCCAGCAGGTAG
>CAZIBA010000115.1:0-6761 GCA_964536795.1 uncultured Planctomycetota bacterium
CAAACAGGTCATCTTGCAGAAGATCCGTGAAGCCGAAAGTGATGTCATCTTCGAGGAATACGAGCAGCGCAAGGGCACCGTGGTCGCCGGCATCGTGGCCCGCGTCGAAGGTGGCGCTGCCATCATCAACCTGGGGCACGCCGAGGGGCTCCTGCCTCACGGTGAGCAGATGCCTACCGAGGCCTACCGCGCCGGCGACCGCCTTCGGGCCCTGGTGCTCGACGTGCGTCGCGCCGGTTCCCGGGTCAAGATCATCCTCACCCGGACCCACCCGCAGTTCGTCAGGGAGCTCTTCCGGATGGAGGTCCCGGAGATCAACGACGGCACCATCGAGATTATGGCCCTGGCCCGGGAGGCCGGTTACCGCACCAAGATCGCCGTTGCTTCCAATGACGCCAAGGTCGACGCCACCGGGGCCTGTGTGGGTGTGCGGGGCAGTCGCATTCGCGGCATCGTGGATGAGCTGAGCGGGGAGAAGGTCGACGTCATCCGTTGGAGCGAGTCGGCCGATGTGCTTACCCGCAGTTGCCTCAAGCCGGCCGACGTCTCCCGGCTGGTGCTGGACAGTGGTCTGGCCCTGGCCCTGGCCGTTGTCCCTCAGGAGCAGCTTTCTCTGGCCATCGGTCGCCGGGGGCAGAACGTCAGGCTGGCCTCCAGACTCACCGGCTGGGACATCGAGATCGTTACGCCCGAAGAGGCCGCCCAGACCGAAGAGGCCATCCTCGCCGAGCTCCTGAGTATCGAAGGAATGGACGGACCAGGGGCCCGGGCCCTCCTGGGGGCCGGTTGCCTCAGTGCCCGCAGCGTCAGCCTGATGGCCGACGATGACGTTGCCCTACTCCTCGGCGTCGAACCGGAGCGGGTGGAGGAGCTGCGCGAGTCGATCGCGGCGAACCTGCCCGCGGGAGCGGACCATCTGCCGGCCTACCAGGAGGCCCTGGCCCGGGCGGAGGCCGAAGCCAGGGCGGCTGAGGAGGCAGCGGCCCCGGCGGTCGAAGAGCCCGCCCTTGAAGAGGAAGCCGCCACTGAGGGCGAAGCCGTCGAGGTCGAACCACTGGCGGAAGGGTCGACGGAGGCCGTAGAGGCCGTAGAGGAGGAGCCTTCCCCGGAGCCGGAGCCGGCCGAAGAGCCCGCCCTTGAGGAGGAAGCCGCCACTGAGGGCGAAGCCGTCGAGGTCGAACCACTGGCGGAAGGGTCGACGGAGGCCGTAGAGGCCGTAGAGGCCGTAGAGGAGGGGCCTTCCCCGGAGCCGGAGCCGGAGCCGGTCGGACTTGCCGTCCAGGCTGCGGTTGAGGAAGGGACCGGGGAGCTCCCCGCAGACGACGAACCTGCGGCCGAGGAGGACCGGTCTCCGCTGCCGCCGGGGGGGCCGCAGGCCGAGGATGTGCAGGCGGTTCCCGGTACGGATGAAGACCCGGCGGGGGCTTCCGAAGAGGCGGAGTCGCAGGGAGATGAAGGCACCGGTAGCGAGTAGCTTCTCAAACAAGAACAGCGGGAGATAGGCGAGGGCGTATGCGCGCGTACGAGTTGGCAAGGGAACTGAGCGTTAGCTCCAAGGAGCTGCTGGCGAAAGCGCAGGAGCTGGGGCTTCCCATCACCAATCAGTTGAAGGGTGTGACCGAGGAGCAGGGAACCGCCCTGCGCCAGGCCCTTGCGCCTTCCGCGGCGAAGCCGAGCGCCCCGGCCCCACCGGCCAAGGCAGAAGCCGCGCCAACCGCGCCCGCTCCCCCCAAGCCCAAGCCCAAGCCTGCGGAACGGCGTGAGGTCAGTAAGAAGCGCAAGCCGACCGAGGCGGCGGAGCCAGCCAAGCCGGCGAAACCGGGAAGACCCGTTGGTGGAAAGAAGAAAGAGGAGGAGGGAGAGCGGGGTGGGAGGCCACGCCGGCGGATGCGGACCATCGGACGGGTGCGGGCGACTGAGGAAGCAGCGACGCCGACCAGCCGGGTGGCAGCAGGTCCCCGGGCGACCCGGACCCGCAGGGCGCGGGCAGCCCGAAGGCCGGTGGCGGCGCCAAGGAAGAAGCCCGTTGCTCTCAGCTTCCCCGTCCCCGTGAAGGAGTTCTCCAGCAAGATCGGTGTCAAGGCCGGGCTGATCATCCGCCAGCTCCTGACCCGGGGCACACCCAAGACGATGAACGAGCTTTTGGGTGAGGAAGAGGCCCTGGAGGTGGCCAAGGAGTTCGGCGTGACCGTTGCGGTCAAGCAGGAAGCCGACTTGGAGAAGGAGTTGCTGACGGTCGTGGAGGACAGGCCCGAGGACCTCGTGTCTCGGGCCCCGGTGGTCACGCTCATGGGACACGTTGACCACGGCAAGACCTCGCTCCTGGACCGCATCCGGAAGAGCAACATCACCGAAGGCGAGCACGGCGGCATCACCCAGCACATCGGGGCCTACCGGGTGCGCACCAACGAGCACACCATCGTCTTTCTGGACACCCCCGGGCACGAGGCCTTTACGGCCATGCGGGCCCGTGGGGCCCAGTTCACCGACCTGGTGGTGCTCGTCGTGGCCGCTGACGACGGCGTGATGCCGCAGACCGAGGAGGCCATCAATCACGCCAGGGCGGCCGCTGTCCCCATCGTGGTGGCCATAAACAAGATCGACCGACCCGACTCCAACCCCATGCAGGTGAAGCAGCAACTTGCCCGTTTTGACCTCAGCCCCGAGGACTGGGGCGGCAAGACCGTCATGGTGGAGACCTCGGCCGTGACTGGCCAAGGGGTGGACCAGCTGCTGGAGATGTTGGCCCTGGAAGGTGAACTCCTGGAGCTTCAGGCCAATCCCAGGAAGCCGGCCCGGGGCGTGGCCCTGGAGGCCAGGCTCACCCCGGGTCGGGGTGTGGTGGCCACCGTGCTGGTTCAGGCGGGGATGTTGCGGGTGGGTGACGTCATCCTTTGCGGCTCCTGCGCCGGCCGGGTGCGGGGCCTCTCCGACGACCAGGGCGACGAGGTCAAGGAGGCCGGTCCCTCCACGCCCGTAGAGGTGACGGGCCTGACCGAGGTGCCCGAGGCAGGCGACCACTTGTTCGTGCTCGACGACATCCAGCAGGCCAAGGCCATCGCCGGCGAACGCGAGCGTCGTGGCCGCCTGGCCGCGGCCCGACCCCGCCGTCGGCTCACCCTGGAGGAGTTCAGCGCCCAGGTGGAAGCCGGCCAGCGGAAGGAGCTGGCCGTCGTGCTGAAGGCCGACGTTCAGGGGTCGGCCGAGGTGGTCAGACAGCAGCTCGAGCGTCTGAGCACCGAGGAGGTGCGGGTGGACCTGCTCCACGGGGCGGTGGGCGACATCGGTGAGGCCGACGTCCTCCTGGCCGATGCCTCCGACGCCATCGTCATCGGTTTCAACGTGGACATCGATTCCGAGGTGGCCGCCGCCGCCCGTCAGCGGGGCGTCGAGGTGCGCATCTACCGGGTCATCTACGAGTTGGTGGACGAGATGCGTCGAGCCTTGGAGGGGATGCTGGAACCGGAACGTCGGGAGGTGGCCCTGGGAGAGGCCCGGGTGCGTCAGCTCTTCCAGATCTCCCGCTTGGGGAGGATCGCCGGGTGTGTGGTTAGCCGTGGGCTGGTCCGCCGAAATGCCCGGGTCCGTCTGCGTCGGGGTGAGGAGGTCCTCTTCGACGGCGCCCTCGATTCGCTTCGCCGCTTCAAGAACGACGTGACCGAGGTGGCCGAAGGCTACGAATGTGGCATCAAGCTGGCCGGCTTCGACGACATCCAGGAGGACGACGTGGTCGAGGCCTATACCATCGAGGAGGTGGCCCGCACGTTGTAGTGCTGCCCGGGTGAGACGACGTGATGGTCGTGGGGACGTTGAGGTTGAGCCTGCTGGTCCGGGGCGCCCGTTCACTCAAGGACAAGCGGCGGGTTCTGCGGAGCTTCAAGGACCGCATCCGGAACCGCTACAACGTGTCCATCGCCGAGGTGGACTCCCAGGGCAGCCACCAGCGGGCCGAGTTGGCGGTGGCCATGGTGGCCAACGACCCGGTCTATGTGACCTCCGTGTTTCACAAACTGGTGGACCGGGCTCGCCTGCTGCGCGGGGCCGAGCTGCTCGACTACGAAGTGGAGATGCTCTGATGGCCTCACGTCGCTTGCAGCAGGTCGCTCGGACGCTCCAGCGGGAGATCAGTCAAGTCATTCTGACCGAGCTCAAGGACCCGCGCGTCGGCTTCGTCACCGTGACCAAGGTGGAGCCCAGCCCCGACCTGCGCAGCGCTCGGGTCTACCTGAGCGTGATGGGCGACGAGAAGGGCGAGCGCCTGACCTTGGCCGCTCTCCGTCACGCCACCGGCTACATCCAGACCTTGGTGACCGAGAGACTGCACATGCGCTATGCGCCGGCTCTGAGGTTCCACGTGGACAGCTCCGTCAAGGGCACCTTGCGTGTGAGCCAGCTCCTTGAAGAGGACAAACGTGAGCACGCTGGTTTCGATGAAGGACCTGCTGCTGGTCGAGAAGCGCCAGCGGATGAGTGAGTGGATCGAGCTCCTAAGGGGCAGCTACGAGCGTCCGCTTCCGCCTCCACCGCGCCCACCCCTCGACCAGCTCATCCTGGAGGTGATTGCCGGTCAGGTCAGTCGTCGTCGGGCTGCCCAGGCCCTGCAGATCCTCCGCGATGAGTTCGTGGACTGGAATGAGGTGCGGGTGAGCCGGGACCGGGAGCTGGCCAAGACGGCCGACTCCGTGGGACTGACCGCCGAACAGGCCGGCCGGCTTCGGACCACCCTCACCGCCCTCTTCGAGCGCACCAACGTCCTCTCGCTCGACCACCTGCGCGGGAAGCCCCACCACGAGGTCGATGCCCTGATGGGGACGTTGGGGGTATCGCAGCAGGCCGCCGCCGCCACCGCTTTCCTGACCTTGGAGCTTAACGTGCTCGCCTTGGCCCCAGGCGTCCTGCGGGTGCTCAAGCGCCTGGGGGCTGTCGTTCCTGCAGCGAGCGAGGATGAGGCCCTGGAGGAGCTCGGTCTGGTGGTGGCGGCAGCCGAACGGGCCGATTTCTACTGGCTCTTCGCCGAGCACACTCGGGTAACCTGTCGGGATCGGACGCCGGGCTGCTCTCAGTGCGTTCTGCTCCACCACTGCCCCGGCGGACAGGAGCGCACCGCCGACAAGAAGAGGCCGGTCAGGAAGAAGAGAGCGACCAGGAAGAAGCCGACCGGGGCGTAGGTCGTGAAGCGGAGGGAGTGGAAGGAAGTGGTCAGGAGGAACAAAGAGACGGCCCTAATCACCTTGGGACTGCCCAAGGGGAGCCTGCAGGAATCGACCCTCGCGCTGTTCCGCCGGGCCGGTTTCACCATCACGGTAGGCAGTCGGGCCTACTTCCCCAGCATCGACGACCGGGAGATCGAGGCCATCCTGCTTCGAGCACAGGAGATCAGCCGCTACGTGGAGGACGGCGTGCTCGACCTCGGGGTCACCGGTCACGACTGGGTGGTCGAGAACGGCTCCCAGGTGGTCGAGGTCTGCGAGCTGGCCTACTCCAAGGCCACCGGCCGGCCCGTTCGCTGGGTGCTGGCCGTGCCCGTTGACAGTCCGGTACGGGCCGTCGGGGGACTGGAGGGGAAGCTCATCGCCACCGAGCTGGTGGCCACGACCAAGCGCTACCTGGCCGACCACGGGGTCACGGCCAAGGTGGAGTTCTCCTGGGGGGCCACCGAAGCCAAGGCCGGCCTGGTGGATGCTATCGTCGAGGCTACCGAAACCGGCCGTTCCCTGGAGGCCAACAACCTGCGCATCGTCGATACCGTCGTCGAGTCCACCACCAGACTCATCGCCAACCAGCAGGCCTGGGATGACCCCGTCAAACGGACAAAGATGGAGAGCCTGGCCATGCTCCTCCGGGGAGCCCTGCTGGCCCGGGACAAGGTGGGTCTCAAGATGAACGTGTCCCGGGAGAACCTGGACGCCGTCCTGGCCGAACTGCCGGCCCTGCGCCAGCCTACTGTCAGCGCCCTCTGGGGTGGCGGGAGCTGGCACGCCGTCGAGACCGTCATCGATGAGTCCGTGGTCAAGGTGCTCATCCCCAAGCTCAAGAGCCTGGGGGCCGAGGGCATCATCGAATACCCGCTGAACAAGGTAATCCCGTAGTCGACGTCCGTACGGACCCGGGGGAGTAGACACGTGAAGCGATTGCAGAACTGGTTGGCCCGGGGTGGGCTGATCCTCCTGATGGCCGGCCTGCTGGGGTGCGAGGCCGTCGAGGCCCGGGCCGACACCGACCCTGGCATCGACACCGACACCGGTACTGCCGCCCACCCCGTCCAGACGCCGACCCCTCGGCCCGTGCGTCCCGTGGCGGCCCAGGCCTACGCTTACTACGGCAAAGGGGTGTTGCTGGACACCCGCTCTAAGCGTCTTCGCCACGAGGCCGAGCGGGCCGTCCTGCTCGACAGGGAGCTGCAGGACGAGAAGCGTCGCCAGGCCGCTCGGCTCTGGGTCCGCGCCCGAGAGGCGCTCGAGCAGGCTGCAGCGCTGGATCCCGAGGGGGTAACTCCCGCCCGCTATCTGGGGTTCAGCCTGGCCGCTCGCGGTGAGTTCCAGGATGCCATTCCCTACCTGGAGCGCAACGTGAAGCTCGATCCCGACGATTACCGGGCCCGCGTCCAACTGGCCTTGGTGTACGAACAGGAGGACCGCATCGAGGGGGCCCTGGAGCAGTTGCGGGCGGCGCTGCCGGCGCTCCAAGGAGGCGAGGCCCGTTGGCTTCTGCCCGAGGTGGAAGGTCGGCGCGAAGGGGCGGATCTGCTCGAGCAGCTGATC
>CAZIBA010000116.1:0-2008 GCA_964536795.1 uncultured Planctomycetota bacterium
TCCAGGTTCCCCTCGCGGTAGGCTATGGTGGGCAGCAGCGCGGGCTCGCCCGTTCGTTCATCCGGCCTGAGGGCCGCAGGCTCGGTTTCGAAGATGAATCTCAAGAACCCGGCGAGCTGCTTGCCGTTCTCGTGCAGCTCCTCAGCAGTCAGCTCCTCCTCTCCTGGTCTGCTGAGCAGGTCCCGGACGTCGTAGATGCGTCGTTCGGTCTCTGGTACTGTTCCCTCTGGGGCCTCGGGTGGAGCAGTCTCCCCTTCCTGCGTTAAAGCCGGTTCGACTGGCTTCTCGCTCAGGGGGACAGCGGTGGCGAGGGCGAGGGAGAGGAGGGCCCCAGCGACCGTTCCCAGGAGGGCCAGGCGGGAGAGTTTGCGGATTTGGTGTCGGCGGTCCGACAGGATGGCTTCCACACGACGGAGGAAAGCGCTCTTGGATAGGACAATGCCGGCGGCGAGCTCGGTCGTAAGCGGCGCCCGGCGGAGGTTCTCGGCGATGCGGGTGAGCATCTTCGCGTACTCGATGGGTCGGCCGGTGGCATCGAGCACAGCGTCGTCGGCTGACTGCTCGGCGAGGCGCGAGACCTGTCGGCAGGCCAGCCAAACCAGTGGATGGAAGAACAGCGCGGCCCGCACCAGCGAAGCGACGGTGAGGAGCAGGGGGTCGTGGCGCCTGACGTGGGCCATCTCGTGGAGAGCGACTGCGCGCAGATCGGCGTCTCGGAGTCCCTGGGTGAACCCCTTCGGCAGCAACACGGCCGGGTGCAGCGAGCCAATGGTCATCGGCGCGCGGGCCTGCTCGCTCTCGACCACCACCAGGTCGCGTGCCACCCCCAGCCCCTGCCGGGCCTCCCGGAAGGCAGCCAGCACCCCTTCGTCCGTCACCACCGTGCCCCTACGCAGCCAACCGCTGAGCCGCACCCGCCCGAGGACGACCAATCCGAACAACAGGGCCGCACCTGCGCCGTAGACGAGCAGGGCCAGGGCCCAGGGATAGTGGGCCAGCGAGAAGGGCTCCTCTTCCTCAAGGGAGGCCATCACTGGCGCAGTCGGGGCAAGGGGGGCAAGGGGCTGAAGCCCCTTGTCTGGGACCAGTGTGCTCGGTGGTGCGACCGATGGGTAAGGTGCCCGGCGCGGGCTTGAGTAGGTGGGCATCACCGGGAGTGGGGCCTGGGGTGTTCCCAGGCTGGAGCCCAGCCAGGCCAGCACCGGGAGCGTCGGCGCCACGAGCAGGGCCGCGATCCACAGGGCGTGCCTGACGGATGCACGTCGTCGTCGAAGCACGTAGGACAGCCCGGCCACTGCGGCGAACAGGACCGAGGACTGCCAGAGCACGGACAGGAGCGTCCGCAGTACCTCAAACCCCAGACTGTCGAGCGCTCCCCACAGGCTCGAACCGGTCATTTCGCTTCCTCCTGCTTTTGCTCATCAATGAGCTGCCTGATTTCGGCAACGTCCTGGGCCCGCACGTCGGAGCTTTCCATCAGAGCAGCCACCATCAGCGCTGCGCGCCCGCCAAAGGCCCTCCTGAGCAGGTCCACGGCCATGTTCCGGGTCGCCTGCTCCCTGGGGACAGCAGAGCGGTAGAGGAAGCCCCGTCCCTGTCGTCGGCGGGTGAGATAGCCCTTGCTCACCAGGATGGAAAGCATCTTCCGCACCGAACCGCCGGAGAGGTCACGACCCTGGGCGCCGAGCGCCTCCGTCACGTCCTCGGTCGTGACCTCCCCAGCTCCCCAGATCACCTGCATGAACTCAAGCTCGACTTCGGTGAGCGTCCGTGTTCTTCGGCGAGGCATCCTCTTCCCTCCAGAAGACGAGAACATCATCGAGAATTCTTTCTCGCCACCAATATGGCCCAAAGCAGAGGACTTGTCAACCAGAAAAACGAGAATTCTTTCTCGATAAGCTGACTTCGAAGTAGTATGTGTAACGGAATCTGGTACTGAAACGAGACTTATGGAAGCTGAGTTAACTCGACATCACGCACTTTCCGGGGCAGGGAGGACGTCTTTGAA
>CAZIBA010000116.1:2018-6749 GCA_964536795.1 uncultured Planctomycetota bacterium
GATCGACCTCCTCCGGAAGCTGCTCCACAAAGGTATCGTCGAAGCTAGCGCCGATAAAGTGCCGGGGCATCTTTTGCGGGTCGACGCAGGTGAGGCAGGCGCGCAGGCCGCTCGTGACCATTTCGCGTGCCAGCTCCGTCGTGTTTCGACCCCACAAGGGAAAATGCGCGGTCATGTCAACCCGGGCAAGCTGCCTTTCCCGGTACTCGCGCACGTCCTTAAGGAAGAGGTCGCCGAAGACCGTGCCCGTGACCCCTTCTTCGTTCGCCACCGAGAGAATCTGCTCAAACTTCTCCTCGTAGACCTCATTGGGGCAGGGGGAGGGGATGTACACCTTGAAGAGGGGCAGGCCGACGGCCCGGGCCTGTGCGTCGACCAACTCCTCGCGCACCGCGTGCATCGACACCCGCCCGAAAGGCTCGGTGATGGTGGTGAGGAGGCCCGTGATCTCCACCCCGCCCGTCTGACGGACGACGTGCAGGGCCCAGGCGCTGTCCTTTCCGCTGCTCCAGGCCAGCCAGGCTTTCGGTCGGGCCACGTGCCTTGCACCCCTCAGGGAAGTCCCATTTCCGGGAAAGGACTATACACGTTCACAGGACTCGGGGCCACTCCCACTGCGCTTTTGCTGGCTTGGGGCCTTGCCCGGGCAGCCGACTGGCGGTACACTGCCGGGCCGGGACGGTAGAGAGGCCCATCCACCTGCTCTGGGGAGGAAAGATGAAGAAGGCATTGATCGTTCAAGGGGGCTGGCAGGGGCATCAGCCCAAGGAGTCCGCCGAGATCATGGCCGGCGCTCTGAAGGAGCACGGCTTCGAGGTAGAGATCGCCGAAAGCCTGGACGCCTTCAAAGACCTGCCCACGAACCAGGTGGACCTGGTCGTCCCCCAGTGGACGATGGGGACGATAACCGCGGAGCAACTGAACCCCCTCCTCGAAGCCGTCAGGAACGGGGTGGGAGCTGCGGGCATCCACGGCGGGATGGGCGATGCCTTCCGCCAGCAGACCGAGTACCAGTTCATGGTGGGCGGCCAATGGGTGGCCCACCCGGGCGGTGACGGGGTCACCTACGACGTGCACATCGAGGATACGCCGAGCCCCATCACCGAGGGCCTGAGCGACTTCACCGTTACCAGCGAGCAGTACTACGTGCACGTGGACCCGGGCAACACCGTCCTGGCTACCACCAGGTTCGCAGAGGTCGCCGTCCCCGTGGCCTGGACCAAGCACTACGGCAAAGGCCGGGTCTTCTACTGCTCGCTGGGGCACCAGGCCGACGTCGTCGCTCAGCCCGAAGTGCTGGAACTCATCACCCGTGGCCTGCGCTGGGCCGCGGGCGACCTGTGACCGTCGGGGGTACGAGAAGAGGACGCTGATGCCAACCACACGATTCCTTGATCCGCGCTCGGGACGCGGGATGTTCGAGGACCTGAAGCCTGAGACGAGGCCCCCCATCGTCTTCATCACCGTTGACATGGTACCCCCCGACGTCTACCGGGCCCAGGAGACCAACGGCGGTCTGGTCCACACCCCGCACATCGATCGGCTGCGGGCCCAGGGCGTGACCTTCACCAACGCCTTTACCAACTCGCCCCTCTGCGGGCCTTCGCGAGCTTCCTATCTGACGGGTCGCTACCCCTACGTCCTGGTCAACGAGGAGCGGGCCCACGAAGGGTGGGCCGTGCAACTCCGCCCCGATGACGTCATCTTCCCCGAGTACCTGAAGGCCGTGGGCTACGTCACCAAGCACGTGGGCAAGAGCCACGTGGGCTCGGCCAAGTTCACCGACGCCTTCGGCGAAGCCGATGTCCCCTGGAACCGCTGGGCCCCGCCGATGACCGACGACGACGGTTACGTGGCCCACCTGCGGCGCCTGGGCGTGGGCCCGCCCATCTGTCCCGATCCCGTCCAGGGGCTCCGCGCCGACCGCAGGACCCCGGGGAACGTCTATGGCGGCTTCGTCACCCAAGCCGACGGTTCGCCCTTCCCGGAGGAGGCGACGTACCCGCACTACCTGGCGGCCCTGGCTATCGACCGGCTCGATGCAGCGTTGGAGCAGGGGGTGCGGGGATACGGTGCCACGCCCGGTCTGGAGGCCGAGCAGAAGCAGGTGGTCGGTGAGGGAGCCCCGCTCTACCTCCAGGTGGACTTCTTTGCACCCCACCAGCCTTTCATGATACCGGCCGGGTTCGAGAAGCGGGCGGAGGAGTTGCGTGGGCAGGTCAAGGTGCCAGAGAGCTTCGAGCAAGCTCGGGCGAACGACTTCGCACGTCTCCCGGGTGAGCCCCGCATCTACGAGCTCTATCGCCGAAGCATCGGGCTCTACGACGAGGAGAGGATGCGAGAGTACGTCGTCTGCAACTTCCTCCAGATGGAGGTGTTGGACCGGGCCATCGGCAAGGTGCTCTCGGCTCTCGAAGAGCGTGGCCTCTATGACCGGTCCCTCGTACTCTTCTGTGCCGACCACGGCGAGATGAACGGCGAGAAGGCGCTGGTGGACAAGGGCGTCTACGGTCACCCCCGGGTGGCCCGGGTGCCTTTTGTGGTGAAGCTTCCGGACCGCACCAAGGGGAGCTCGAGCGTCGATACGCCCATCTGCCTGCTCGACATTGCCCCCACGCTCCTGGAAGCTGCGGGGGTGAATCCGTATGCCCGGCTGGACGGGCAGAGCCTCTGGCCGCTCCTCAGAGGTGCTGCTCTGAGGAACCCGAAAGGGCGTGCGCCGGCCGACCCAAACACGTGTGCCCCGGCCGGAGTTGACCGGCCGGGCGACGCTGCTGTGGCTGGGATGGAGGACCGGGCTTTCCTCTTCGAGGCCTGCTGGCACGTCGCACCCAACCCGGCCGTGTCCCTGCAGTGGCGGAAGTCACCCGAGGAGCACTTTTTGTACACCTACAACCTCACCTCCGACGAGGATGAGCTCTATGACCTCCGAGACACCACCTACCGGAACCTGGCCGGCGATGCAGCCTACGATGAGGTCAGGAAGTTGATGGTGAACCGGCTGGCCGACTTCCTCAAAGCCGACCCCCGTTGGCGCTGTTACTGGCACACTTTCAGGCTGGATAAGGCCGAAGACCTCCCGGCCGAGCCCGGCGACCTCCAGATGTTCCACCCGGAGTGACACCCTCGCGAGAGCCTGCCCTTTTCGCGAAGGCCGCGCCTTGGCAAAGGCTCGGGCGGAAATGCCCGGCGCTCAGCAGGCAGCGGCGGCCGGCAACCTGGGCTGCGCAGCTCCGATGCAGCCAAAGAGCGGAAACACCGTGGTAAGGCCGGTCGCCCGGAAGACACCCAACACAGGCTCAGGCGGGGCGGTAAGTCGCAGCTCGCCCCCCAGCCGGCGGGCTTCCCGGCGAGCTCTCGACAAGGCTCCCAGGCCCTCAGAAGTCAGGAAGCTGACGCCCGAGATATCCACGACGAGGTCGGTGCAGCCGGCCTCCAGGGCGGCGAGAAGTCGCTGCTCCAGCTCGCCAGCTTCGAGGAAATGGACCTCCCCGTACACCCAGAGCAGGCAGGTCTCGTTGTTTCCAGTATGCTCAACGCGTATCTGCACGAGCAGTAGCTCCCTTCGCCATCCGACGCTCCTTGTCCATTTTCGTTCTCTTATCCTTTAGACGCTCTACGAGGACGTTAGGTATCGGTAAATCGCCCGGAATCCAGTTCACCAGCCGGCCGCGGCACGCCCGCAGGGGACGAGGAGGGAGTGAGAGGCGGCCGGATACGCAGCACCCCAAGCCCCCGAGTCCGAGCGGACAGGGAGCACTTGTAGGTCCGAACAGTCAGGTCTGACCGCTGCCCGCTCAGTCGCGCGCGATGTCGATGTCCAGGACGAACGTCTCACCGGGGAAAAGGAAGAAGGGGACATTCTTCTTTCCGCCGCGTCGGTAGCTTAGGTGTCGAGAGGACGGGGCGGAACGGAAAGAACCAGTGTGCGCCTTCTTCCCACTCAGCCCCGGAAAAGATGAATGTCCCCTTTTCCTTCCTCTTCCCGAGGTCGGGAGTCCTCGTCACTTCCCCAAACGTCGCCCACACTACCTGGGGAGCACCCGGCCCCCAGCTCCTCGTCTTGGTCTCCTCAGGAACCGGCTGGGCTTCCGGAAGCGAGCAAAAACAGCGCCGCGTCTTCCTCTGTCATTCCTCGGGAATCACCTCGAATCTCACCAAGCGAAAGCGTGTGTTGAAGCCGTCAGACACTGTCGGGTCTGTTGCGACAAATCCCCGCACGAAGCCGTACCGGCTGTCGAAGTTCACCGTGACGGTGCTTCTATCGCTTGACATGCTGTGCTCGGCCATTTCTTCAAGCAAACATCGGCACTCCTCGAAAACCCCTGGCACTGTGACATGCTCGCCTGCCTGAGGACGGACCTCTTCTGTCGGCCCGTCGGGGAACTTGCCCTTCACCGTCTGCACTACCTCCCCGCCGCGCACTTCGATCTCGTAATACCCCGACGCAAGGGAGAAGACCTCCACTTCGGCTGCCAGGCGATAGGACTGGATGCCCGCCATCGCCCACTTCTTCTCTGCAGCTTGCAGGCGCTCCTCCGTCAAAGGAGTCCACGCGCACCCAACGAGCACGAAGAGCCATCCCGCGACCAATGGCCCGGCCAGTACACGCCGCACGTTACAAGATACCATCATACCCCCACCGTTCACCGCCACTGGAAAGTCAAGGACATAATACTGTTTTTCCTCAAGACAGCCATCGAGCTCAGCACCTGCTGGCTGACGTGGGGA
>CAZIBA010000117.1:0-6708 GCA_964536795.1 uncultured Planctomycetota bacterium
GTGGAGGAGGCGGCTCGCACCCTCCAGGAGGCTGGCGCCGACCTGGTGGGCAGCAACTGCGGGGTGGGAATGGAGGCCATGGTAGGCATCATCGGGAAGCTGGCCCCGGCGGTCACCGTGCCCGTGGTGGCCAAGCCCAACGCCGGGCTTCCCCGCTTGGAGGAGGGCCACACGGTTTTCGACGAGACCCCGGAGCAATTCGCTCAGGCCCTGACTTCCCTGCGAGGAGCCGGAGCGCGGGTGATCGGTGGCTGCTGCGGAACCACGCCGGAGCACGTTCGTCAGTTGGTCCGGGCTGCTGCGGGGACGACCTGAATCGAAGGGGAGAGGAGGATGGCGGAACCCGCATCAGAGGAGGTCGTCGAACTCCTGAATCGGCTGCTGGAACGGGCCCGCAGCGGGGTCTCTGTCATGCAGGTCTACCTACGGGGGACGGATGACGACCAGCTCCGACAGGGCCTGCGCGATGTGATTGTGAGTGAGGCCAGGGTTTGCAGTACCGTCTACCGACACATCCAGGAACTGGGAGGCCGGCCCTCCAGCCAGGTGGCCCCGTTGGTCGAGGGAACCCTCGCTCTCAGCGAGCCGGGGCCTCAGATGGAGGTATTGGCCAGGCTTCTGGAGGAGTCCATCGGGCTGCTACAGTCCCTGCTGGGTTCCGGGACGGACGTCCTCCGCGACTTCCTGGACGAGGTGCTGGTTCAGCAGCAGCGGCACCTGAGGTGGGCCCAGGGGCAGGCTCTCAGGCATGGCTTCTGAGGTGGGCCGCGGGCGAGGGGTGGGGAACGCTCCGCACCCTCGTCTCTGAGCCCGAGTGCGAGGCGCTGGCCGGGGGGTTTCCTCTGACGGCTGAGTCTACGCAAGTGCTGCTTGCCAGGAACGTCCAACAGGACCCCTCCCGCAGAGGGAGAGGGAGTTCCGATACGGCCTTCAAGACACTCCGAGATAGCGGGGGAGAGAGGAGCAGGTGATGCAAGCGGACGTGGTGCTGACGGTGGCGGAGTCGACGAGGTTGATTGCCAAGGGCCTGGCCAATCACCCAGCGGTGGTCGAGGCGCTGGAGGACGGCATCGTCTGCGTGGCCAAGGGCAGCACCAACGCCTACGTCGTTGAGGAACTGACCGGCGAGGCCATCGACAAGACCCGGTACGTGACGGGCCGGACACTGCCCAAAGGAAGCGACGCCGGGAAGAGGCTTTCGGGCGGCCTCCCCGATTGCATCCTCCGAAAAGGCCAGTGGGACAAGGACGCCGACTCCAAGACCATCGTGCACGATATGGGCCCTGGAGACGTCTACCTCAAGGGGGCCAACGCCCTCAACTACGAGCGTGGGCAGGTCGCCCTGCTCATCGGCCACCCCACCGGTGGGACCATCGGCGCCACCATCGGCTGCATCATCGCCCGTCGCATCAAGCTCATCGTCCCCGTGGGCCTGGAGAAGTCGGTTCCCGCGGACCTCACGTTCCTCTCCATTGTGGTTCGCGACGCCGACCAGCGGGCCAAGGGCTCACCCACGCTCTGGCCTCTGGAGACGGCCGACGTCTTCACCGAGGTCGAGGCCCTGGAGACTCTGGTTCCCGAGGTCATGGTGTTCGTGCTGGCTGCCGGTGGACTTGCCGGGGCTGAAGGTTCGGTGAGGCTTCTCCTGCAAGGCTCTCCCGAAGCCCTGCAAGACGCCCAGACGGTGCTGGCCTCCTGCTACGGAGAGCCGCCCTTTCTCTCCTGAGGACAGGGGAAGGGGTGGAGGGGTCCTTCAGTTAGCCTCTTGGTCCTGCGGGCCGGCTTGGTCCGGGACTGTCGTCCGGTGCGGTGATTGACGTGTGACCTTGGCGGGCGTACAATCGCTCGGCGGGGCGCAGAAGAAGCTCAGGCCGAGGTGCCAGCGATGGACGTACCGGACATCCAAGGTTACGGAATCCTGAGCCCGCTGGGGACGGGGGCCGGCAGCGTCATCTACAAGGCCGTGCACCAGGGAACGGGTGGGGTGGTGGCCGTCAAGTGGGTGCCCCGACGGTCCCGACGGGATGCTCGCTACATCCAGCAGGTGGAGAACGAGTGGACGGTCTGTTCTCAGCTCCAACACCCGAACGTGGTCCAGGTGCACGAGCTGGTCAAGGTGCGCGACCTCTTGTGGCTTCGGGGCTGCGCCCTGGTGATGGAGTTCCTGGACGGTCGGCCTCTGGCCGATGAGGAGGGACTTCCGCTGGTGAAGCTGGCCAACTGCTTCCTGCAGACGGCCCGGGCTCTGGAGCACATACACGAGCACGGTTACGCCCACTGCGACCTCAAGCCACAGAACCTTCTCTTCTCCTCCGCTGGCGTGCTGAAGCTGGTGGACTTCGGCATCGCCGCGCCACTGGGGAGTCGGCGGGCACGGGTGCAGGGCACCGTCAACTTCATCGCTCCCGAGCAGACCGAGCCCGGCACCGTGGACCTGCGCACCGACATCTTCAACCTGGGAGCCACCATGTACCGGATGCTCACCGGACACACACTCCCGACCACCTTCGTGGTGGGGGCCAGCAGATCCCCCCAGCCGGAACAGCGCCTCTGGGGGGCCATCACCAAGCTCAACCCCGAAGTGCCCCAGTCCCTGGCCGACCTGGTCCTGACCTGCACCAGACGGCGTCTCTCGGACCGGCCGGCCTCGGCCACCGCCGTGGTCGGTCGCTTGGCCGACATCTGCCGAGAGCTTGCCGGCACCTCCACGGATGCCCGTGCGGGGGAGACGAAACCGTGAGTGAAGAGCCGACCACGGAACCGACCGGCCATCGCGACCCGGACCGGACCGTCGCCATGCTCCGCCAGGGGGTGGCCGCTTCCTTCGCGGACGCTCACCGTCGGGGCTGCGTGGTCTATCTGCCGGGGGAGGGGGAAGTGGTCGTGGCCGGAGACCTGCACGGGAACCGGGTCAACTTCATCCGTCTGCTCAAGGCCGCTGACCTGGAGCACCACCCCAAGCGACACCTCATCCTTCAGGAGGCGGTGCACGGCGGTCCCAGCTCAGCCCAGGGCGGATGTCTCAGCTACATCCTCTTCGAGGGGCTGGCTGCGCTCAAGGCCAAGTACCCCGACCGGGTGCACGTGATCGTCGCAAACCACGATCTGGCCGAGCACATGGAGCAGGTCATCTTCAAGGACGGCGTGCTGTTGAATCGGGCTTTCGACCAGGGGATGGCCGAGGCCTACGGGGATAGGCGGGAAGAGGTGCGTCAGTGGTACCGGCGGTTCATCGAAAGCCTGCTGGTGGCCTGTCGAACTGAACACGGGCTCTTCATCAGCCACACTACGCCCCACGGCAAGGACCTGGCGACGTTCGACGTGGGGCTTTTCGACCACGAGCGGCTGACCGACGACATCTCCCGTGGCAGTTCCCTCTACAACCTGGTCTGGGGTCGGGACTTCCGGCCCGAGATCGCCGACCGCTTCGCCGAGTTGGTCGGGGCCGAACTCCTCTTGGTCAGTCATACCCCTTGCCCCCGGGGCTACGACGTCCCCAGCCACCGTCACGTTGTCCTCCAATCCTACGATGAGGCGGGCTGCTACCTGCTCCTGCCCCTGGACCGGCCGTTGAGCCAGGCGGACGTGGTAGCGGCGCTGCGTCGTCTGCTGACGGACAAGCACCCCGACGCTACCGTGGAGATCACCTTTGAGGAGGTGCGCAGGCTCCAGGCGGCCAGGGACGAGGAAGAGGGAGAGGGGTCGGCCTGAGCGGCCGGGCTGGGGAAGTGCTTGGGGCCCCTGAGAGAACGTCATGGCACACACCAAGCTCATCATCAACTCGCAGATCGCCTCCGGCCCCACCTGGGTGCAGGTGGTGGTGCTGGCCACCTGCACCGTGGTGGTGCTCTCTGCCGTGGTCTTCTACGTGCGGGTGGCCCGTTTGCTCCGGCCGCTGCCCCTGGCCGGTCTCATCACCCTCAGGCTGGTGGCCGTCGCCGTGCTCATCCTCTTTCTGCTCGAGCCCGTGCTTTCGGTCGAGAAGCTCCAGACCGAGCGGACCGGCCTGGCCCTGGTGGTGGATGCCAGCCGGAGCATGGGCGTCGCCGACTACCCCAACCTACCCAGCCGACTGGAGCAGGTGAAGCAGGCCCTGCTGGCCCGGGGGACGGCCGTCGATCGCTTACAGCAAACCTTCAGCGTGAGCTGGTTTGCCTTCGACGCCCAGCCCCGGCAACTGAGGGCGCGAGATGCCCTGGAGGGGCTCGTCGCTGACGGTGAAGCCACCAACCTGACGGGAGCGGTGCAGGCCGGGGCTCGGGCGCTCAAGGAGGGTGACTACGCGGGCGTCATCCTCTTCACCGACGGCCAGGACAACACCGACAAGGACCCCGTCCGGGAGCTGGTGCCGGAGGGTGTGCCCGTCTACGCCGTCGGCGTGGGCACTGACCTGCGGAAGTCGGGGCAGTTCAAGGACGTGGTCCTCACCGACGTGGAGGTGGATCCCACCCTCCCCGTGAACCACCTGTCCACGGTGACCGTCCTGGCCGACGCCGTCGGGCTGCCCGACCGGGTGGTGGCGGCCGAGCTGCGTGACGCCGACGGTGAGCTGCTGGCCAGCGACCAGGTCGTGCTCGACGATGCCGAGGGCACCCAGCCGGTGGAGCTCCAGTTCCGCCCCCGGGCCCGAGGCCAGATCCAACTGACCGCCTCCCTGGCCGTCCAGCCCGAGGAGGCCCTCAAGGAAAACAACGCCCACACCTTCACCGTCACCGTCACCGAGCCCAAGGTGAAGGTGCTCTACCTGGAGGGCACCGTCCGCAGCGAGTACCGCTACCTCATCCGCAACCTCCAGCGCGACCCCAACGTCGAGCTCCTCTCCCTGGTGCAGATTCAGCCCGGCCGTTTCCTCGTCCAGGGACACGTTGAGGACGTCGACCTGACCGACCTCCCCACGGGCCGCGAAAACGTGGAGCCCTTCGACGTCATTCTCCTCGGGGACCTCCCCGTCCGTCGGGAGAACACCGTCTTCCTGAGCTCGGAGCTTCTCGCTGCGCTCCGCGAGTGGGTCCGGGAGGGCGGGGGGCTGCTGGTGCTGGGTGGCTACAACGGCCTGGGCCCCGGTGGCTACGGCGGCACCCCGGTCGAGGAAGCCCTGCCCACGGCCGTTGGCCCGCCCGACATCGGTCAGGAGAAGGAGCCCTTCGCTCTCACCCTGACGGCCGAGGGTCTGGCCCACCCGGTGTTCATCGGCTGCGAGCGCTACTTCCCTTCGCCCGGTCGCCCCGCGGCCGAGCCACTGCCCGAGCTGCGCGGGCACACCCGCCTGGCCTCGGTCAAACCCGGGGGCTCGGTGCTGGCAGTGAACCCCATCCGCCAGGTGGACGACCGGCCACTGCCGGTCCTGGTGGTGGAGCCCTTCGGCTCGGGCCGCTCGGCCGTCTTCGCCGCCGACACCACCTGGCAGTGGCAGGCCAGGCTGGAGCCTCTGGGTCGGGAGAGTCCCTACGTCAAGTTCTGGGGTCAGCTCATCCGCTGGCTGGCCCACCGTGACGTGGTCGAACGGAAGCTGGAGCCGGGCGTGTGGGCCTACACCGACAAGAGCTTCTACCATCCCGGGGAGCCGGTCGTGCTCCGGGCCGAGGTCCGGGACCTCAAGGGGAACGTCACCGACTTCGCCGACGTTAGCGCCACGGTGAGCGTGGCCGAGCAACCGCCCTACCAGCTCACGGCCGACCGCCTGCCCCGGGGCCGGGGGGTGTACGAGACCTCTTTCGAACCGCCCTTGCCCGGCGCCTACGCCGTCGCCGTGGCCGCCAGCGAGAAGGGACAGCCCCTGGGGGAGGCCACGCTCAACTTCCAGGTGGGCAAGCCCAACCTGGAGCTGGAGCGCCTGGACCTGAACGAAGTCCTGCTCCGTCGACTGGCCCAGGAGACCCGGGGTCGGTACCTGTCCCTGGCCAACGTGAGTCGGCTGGAGAAGGAGCTGACCAGCAGCGAGTACGTCAAGCGCATCTACAAGCAGCAGCGCCTCTACAATACGCCCCTTTTCTTCTTCCTCTTCATCGGCCTCTTGACGGCCGAATGGGCCCTGCGCAAACGCTGGCAGCTCATCTGAGACGGGAGAGCAACCATGTGCAGACGTGTGGCGAGTAGTGCCGTGCTGATGGTGCTCCTCGTGGTTCCGGCCTCGTTGGCAGCGCAGCCCAAGCTGGTCAACGAGAAGCTGGTCTTTGAGGAAGAAGACCCCGTGCATGTCGACCTTCAGTCAATGCGCCTGAGTCCCGACGGCCGCTACCTGCTCTACCTTCGCAGGGAGCAGGTGGACGTTGCGGGTGAGCGGGGGGGAGCCACTGGGTCACGGGGCGCGTACCGTCTGGCCGTGCGGGGCCTGGTGAGCGGCCAAGACCGCGCCGTCCCTGTCCCGGCCTTTCCTGACTGGGACCCAGCTGGCCCAATCATGAAGTCGCAGAGCTTCGGCCCGGGCAGCAAGCAGGTGGTCCTTGGGGCAGGCGTTGACGCCAACGGGGACGGGTTCTTCGATTACCCCGGGGAGAGGATGCAGATTGTCCTCTACGACGTCGCCAGCGGCACCGTCTCACCGTTGGGCGTGACCGGGGGCATGGCAGCGGCCATGTTCGACCGCACCGGCGAGGGGCTGCTCATCCTCACAGCCGACCCGGCGGACTGGAGCATGCAGGTCCAGAAGACTCCTCTGGCCAAGCTGGATCTCAAGCCCGTGGGTGTCGATGGGGTGCCCTACAGCAT
>CAZIBA010000118.1:0-3791 GCA_964536795.1 uncultured Planctomycetota bacterium
CTGACGGAGGGGTGTTCCGTCCCGGCATCACCCCCTATCCCGGGCTTGCCCTCCCCTTGCTGGCTGCTCTTACCCCTCCTGAGTTCGACGTGGAACTGGTGGACGACTGCAAGGAGGACGCCGCTGCCGAGCGCAGTTGCGACCTGGTGGGCATCTCGGCGATGACCCCCCAGGCCCCTCGGGCCTACCAGATCGCCGACGTCTTTCGGGCTCGGGGCAAGAAGGTGGTCATCGGTGGCTTCCACGCCAGCCTTCAACCCGAGGAGGCCGCCCAGCACGCCGACGCCGTGGTCGTGGGTGAGGCCGACGAGATCTGGGCCCAGGTCGTCGAGGATTTCCGGGAGGGTCGGCTCAAACCCATCTACAAGTGCGACCACCTGGCCGACCTGAGCAAACTGCCCACTCCACGCTACGACCTGTTCCGCAGCTACGACTATTTCATGAAGGTGTGGCCCGTGCAGACCACCCGGGGCTGTCCCATGGGCTGTGATTTCTGCTCCGTGCATCAGCTCTACGGCAGGAGCTACCGCCACCGACCCGTGGAGCACGTGGTCCGGGACATCAAGGCCACTGGCTCCAAGTACATCTTCTTCATCGACGACAACCTGGCGGCCACCAAGAAGTACGCCCTGGAGCTGTTCCGGGCCCTGGAACCCCTGGACATCTATTGGGGGTGTCAATGCAACCTGTCGGTGGCCCGTGACGGCGAGGTGCTGCAGGCGGCCTACGACGGCGGTTGTTTCTCCATGTTCGTGGGGGTGGAGAGCATCAACCCGGAAAGCCTGGAATCGGTGAACAAGGTGTGCAACCAGGTCGAGGAGTACCAGGAGCTGCTCACCAGGATGGCCAAGGTGGGCATCTCCCCCATGGTGAGCATGATCATGGGGTTGGACGGGGACGGACCGGAGGTGTTCGACGAGACCTACAGGTTTTTGGTGGACCTGCACATCCCGCTGGCGTATTTTTTCATACTTACGCCGGCGCCGGGGACGGTGCTCTTCGAGCGATTGGTGGAGGCTGGCCGACTGTTTCACACCGACTGGTCCCGGTACAATGGTGATGAGGTCATCATTCAGCCGACCAAGATGACCCCGGAGCAGTTGCAGGAGGGCTTCTGGAGGTTGTATCGGAAGTTTTACTCCCTGCCGTCGATCATGCGTCGGCTGTTTCTGCCACCCCGGGCCTCGGGTTTTCGGCTGCTTGCCCAGGTCAAGTACAACCTGCTGCACCGACGAAGCCTGCGGGCTGGCCTGCATCCGCTGCGCGGGTGAAAAGCGTCGAGAATAGGAGACCGGAGACGATGCTTCTTGACGGTAAGGTGGCCGTGGTGACCGGTGGCGGTCGGGGCATCGGGGCCTGCATCGTCCGCCGACTGGCCCAGGAGGGCGCGGACGTGGTTTTCTGCGACGTCGCCTTGGACGAGGAGACCGAGAAGCTGGTCAAGGAGGTGACCGAAGCCGGAGGCACCGTCCGGGCCATGACTGCTGACGTCCGCAGCGCCGAGGACGCCGAGCGTGTCATTCAGGCAGCCCGGGACGAGTTCGAGCGGGTGGACATCCTCGTCAACAACGCCGGCATCGTCCGCGACAGGCTGGTGCTCACCATGCCCCCGGAGGACTGGGAGCTGGTGCTCTCGGTGAACCTGACCGGCGTCTACAACTTCAGCAAGGCCGCGGCCGAGGTCATGCTCCGCCAGCGCAGTGGCAAGATCATCAGCATGAGTTCAGTCGCCGGCTCAAGTGGTGGCCGGGGTCAGGCCAACTACGCTGCCAGCAAGGGGGGCATCAACGCCTTCACCCGGGCCCTGGCCCTGGAGCTGGGCAAGCGCAACATCACCGTGAACGCGGTGGCCCCCGGGGTGGTGGTGACCTCACTGAGCAAGAACGTGCGCACCCTGACCAAAGACGCCATCAGGAAGATGGTGCCTCTGGGCCGTTACGCGGAGCCCGAGGAGATCGCCGAGGTGGTCCTTTTTCTGGCTTCCCCGGCGGCCGATTACATCACCGGGCAGGTCATCACCGTGGATGGGGGCCTGAGCGTGGGTCCCACCTGGTAGGGGTACCCCGAGAACGTGGCCTTCGACAAGGTCAATTGCTCAGGCCACCCTGAGCCAAGTCGAAGGGTGGAACGGAGAGGTAACTGTAGGAGGTAGGCTGGATGCCCGATTCGGACGAGATCCTCAGCATGGTCAACGAGAGTCTGATGGACGCGCTGGGTGTCGAAGAGGACGAGATCTCCCTGAGCGCATCACTGACCGAAGACCTGGGAGCCGAATCGATCGACTTCCTGGACATTGTCTTTCGCCTGGAGAAGGCCTTCGGCATCAAGATCCCCCGGGGCGACCTCTTCCCTGAGAACCTGCTCTCCAGTCCCGAATACGTGAAGGACGGGAAGCTCACCGACGAGGGACTGCTGGTACTGCGCGAGAAGATGCCCTACGCCGACCTGAGCGAGTTCGAGCAGAACCCCCTGGTCTCTGAGCTCGGTCAGCTCTTCACCGTTGGTATGATAGTGAGCTACGTCACCGACAAGCTCAAAACGCAGCAAGCCTGAACGTCTCGTGCTTCGTAGCGAAGCAGCCGTCAGTCGAGCAGGTGAGCAGTTGAGCAGTTGACCACAGGCGAGTCCGCCGGCCGGCGGACTCACCTGTTCACCTGCTCGCCTGCTCTTGAGGCGGCGAAGCCGCCTCATGGGAGGCCTTGGTCTATGCGCTGGATGTGGATCGACCGGTTCGTGACCCTGAAGAAGGGCAGCTACGCCAAGGCCATCAAGAACGTCACCATGGCCGAAGAGCACCTGCACGACTACAGTCCCTACTACCCGATGATGCCGGCGCCCCTCATGATAGAATCGATGGCCCAGACCGGTGGGGTGCTGGCCGGCTACAGTGACGACTTCCAACACGACGTCATCCTGGCCAAGATCGAGCGGGCGACGTTCGCTGACCCTGTCGTACCCGGCGACCAGATGGTCGTCGAGGCCGAGTTGCTGGAATCCCGTGACGAGGGCTCGCGGCTGGGCTGCCGCTGCACGGTGAACGGTCGGGAAGTAGCCGCGGCTACCATTATGTTCGTCAACCTGAGCCGGGACAAAGCCGCCGCTCCGGTCCCCGAAGGCAACTTCGTGTTTACCGAGGAGCTGCAGCAACTCCTGCGGATCGACGAGGCCATCGAGGCAGGTGGAGCACGGCCGCCGACCGCCTCGACACCGACTCGTGCTTCGTAGCGAAGCACCCGTTCGACAGGCTCAGGGTGTGGTGAGCAATTGACCTTGTCGAACCACAGCCCTTCGTCAAGCTCAGGACAAACGAGCTGTGCCACGCCCGGCCTTGTTTATCCTGAGCTTGTCGAAGGGCCTGGCCGTGTACTGGGGTCTGGGAAACGAGCAAGCTTTGCTTGTCTCCACTGTACGCCTCGCCGGCCGGCGGGCCTGCCGGAGAAGAGCTCTGGACTCGACTCACCGGTGGGCAGGATGAGAGAGGCGGTGCCTCATCGTGGTGGACAATCGCCGCGTAGTCGTCACCGGCATCGGGGTCGTTTCGGCCATCGGCATCGGTCGGCAGGCCTACTGGGAGGGTCTGCGCGCCGGTCGCTCGGGCGTCGGCCCCTCCACCCGCACCGACCTCGACCGCTTTCCCGCCCGGCTGGTCGCTGAGGTCAAGGACTTCAAGCCCCGCGAGCTGGTGGCCCAACGCAAGGCTATCAAGGTGATGTGCCGGGAGATCCAGTTGGCCACGGGAGCCGCCAAGCTGGCCCTGGAGGATGCCGACCTGACCGACGACCTCGACCCCG
>CAZIBA010000118.1:3801-6643 GCA_964536795.1 uncultured Planctomycetota bacterium
CGGCGCAACAAGAACATCTCGCCGGACGACCTGGACCTGTTCCACCTGACCGACGACCTCGACCCCGAGCGGACGGGCGTCAACTTCGGTGCCGGACTTATCACCAGTGACGTGGACGAGCTGGGCCCCGCCTTTGTCGAGGCCCTCGGTGAGGACGGTCGCTTCGACCTCGGACGCTTCGGCAAGGTGGGTCTGACTAACCTCTTCCCCCTCTGGCTGCTCAAGTACCTGCCAACAACACCATCACCGCCGGGGACTGCTCGGCCACCCAGGCCATCGGCGAGGCCGCCCGCGTCATCACCCGCGGCGACGCCGACGTCTTCCTGGCCGGCGGGGCCGACTGCAAGCTCAGGCCCCTGAACCTGCTCCGCTACGAGCTCCTGGGCTGGCTCAGCCACCGTCAGGCCGAGACCCCCAGCCCCTTCGACCGCCGACGGGACGGCTTCGTCGTGGGTGAGGGGGCCGTCTGCTTCGTGCTGGAGACCCTGGCCGGCGCCCGCCGACGGGGGGCCCAGGTGCTTGGTGAGGTAATCGGCTACGGCTGCAGCTGGGAGCCGGGGGAGGACGTGCGTCGGCACAGCGCCCAGGGCGGGCGGTTGGGCCTGGCTGCTGCCATCGCTGACGCCGGCCTTCGACCCGAAGACGTGGATTTCCTCTGTGCCCACGGCCTGGGGATGCAGGAGACGGACGCCGCCGAGGGTCGGGCCATCCGGGACGTCTTCGGCGAGTCGGCCGACCGACTGCCGGTCACCGCCATCAAGCCGATGACCGGTCACGTGAGCGCCGCCGCCGGCGGCCTGGAGTTGGCCGCTTGCTGCCTGGCCGTCAGCGAAGGCATTCTCCCACCCACACTCAACTGCCGGGAGCAGGACCCCGACTGTTCGCTAAACCTGGTCACAGACGAGGCTCGGGAGGCCGAGGTCGCGGTGGCCGCTGTCAACAGCTTCACCTACGGGGGGCAGAGCTCGGCCTTGCTTCTGGGGCGGGCCCCGACTGACTGACACGATGGAGCAGTAGGACGAACGATGGCTGACCGACGACAACGACGACGCGTGGTGGTCACGGGGATAGGTATGATCACCCCCTTGGGCATCGGTGTGGAAGCCACCTGGCAGAAACTGTTGCAGGGTCAGTGCGCCATTTCTCCCATCCGTCTGTTCGATGCGGCCACCTACCCCACCGCCATCGCCGCCCAGGTGCCCGAGTTCGAGCTGGCCGAGTACGTCCCCGAGTTGGCCGGGCGTGATTACCTGGGGCGAAACGAGTGCTTCGCCCTGACCGCCGCCAGCCAAGCATATGGCGACAGCGGCCTGCCCCGTCCCGCCCCCAACCCGGTCCGTACGGGGGTCTACCTGGGCTCGGGCGAAGGGGCCATGGACTTCGTCAACTTCGTCGCCCTCATCGTGAGCAACTGGTGCCAGGACCACGTGGACGTGGCCGGTTTCCTGGCCGAGGGACTCAAACGGCTGGACGCCGTGGTCGAGCTGGAGCAGGAACCCAACATGCCCGCTGCCTACGTGGCCCAGCTCTTCGGGGCACAGGGCTACAACTCCAACTGCCTCACCGCCTGCGCTGCCAGCAGTCAGGCCCTGGGGGAGGCCACCGAGATCATCCGCCGGGGTGACGCTGACGTGATGATTACCGGGGGCTGTCACTCCATGATCCATCCTCTGGGAATGGCCGGTTTCAACTTGCTCACCGCCCTGGCCACCAGCTACAATGAACGACCAACGCAGGCCAGCAGGCCGTTCGACCTGCGGCGGGAAGGTTTCATTCTTGGTGAAGGCTCGGGAATGCTGGTGCTTGAGGAGCTGGAACACGCCCGCAGACGTGGCGCGCGGACCTACGGTGAGGTCCTCGGCTACGGGAGCACGGCCGACGCCTTTCGGGTCACGGACAGTCATCCTGAAGGCCGGGGGGCGGCCGCTGCCATGCGAGCTGCTCTGGCCGATGCCGGCTGTGAGCCCACGGAGATCGATTACATCAACGCTCACGGGACCTCTACGGGCGTCAACGATCGGGTGGAGACCATGGCCGTCAAGGAGGTCTTCGGCGAGGCCGCCTACCAGGTGCCCATCAGCTCCACCAAGTCGATGATGGGCCACCTTATCGCCTCGGCCGGAGCCGTCGAGGCCATCATCACGCTGCTGGCCATCCGTGACGGTATTGTGCCCCCCACCATCAACTACGACACACCTGATCCGGAGTGCGACCTGGACTACGTGCCCAACCAGGCCCGCCGGGTGCCGGTGCGGACGGCGATGACCAACTCCTTCGGTTTCGGAGGACAGAACATAAGCTTGATCCTGCGTCCGGTCGAGGAGTAGCGGCTCGGGGTCTGTCGCCTGTGGTGAGCTTGTCGAACCACCTCAAGAGCTCTTCTCGGGCAGGCGAACAGGCGAACAGGTGAACAGGAGACCGCAGGTGAGTTACCCGTCAGTGGACGGGCCATCCTTCACGGTTGGGATTTCGTCCGTCGACTGTTCACCTGCTCCACTGCTCACCTGCTCTACCAGCCTTCGCCTGCGGCGAAGGCTGGTCGGCGGGGATGGATGTGAGCGACGGGGAGAAGGGAGCCGGTGTTGGACTGGAAGCTCTGGCTGGTGGTAGGCCTGTCCCTTGTGGGGTTCCTGGGTTGGGTCTGGCAGCGGTACCTGCGGATAGTTGTGAACCTGTTCCTTGGTGTCGTGGTCCGCACCACACCCAGCGACGACCACCGCTTTGAGGGGGAAGAGGTCAGCTTCCACACGCCCGACGGTGTGAAGTTGGCTGGCACGTTGGCCCGCCCCGCCCGTTCGACAGGCTCAGGGCGGCCTGAGCAATTGACCTTGTCGAAGGCCGC
>CAZIBA010000119.1:0-6635 GCA_964536795.1 uncultured Planctomycetota bacterium
GCCTGTAGCTCCTGCCGGTGATGGCGATGACCTCGGCGTGGTGCAGAAAGCGGTCCAGGATGGCCGCGGCAGCGGGGACGTCGCCGATCAGCTTGCCTGGCAGCCAGCTCTGATTGCACAATGCGCACCGTCGGGGCGAGCCGGCTCGGCGAGCGGGTCTGGGACATGTCGCGCATCATCGACTGGGCCCTGACCGAGTTCGACGTGGACGGTCAGCGTATCGCCATCACCGGAAACTCAGGTGGGGGCACGGTGTCGCTCTTCGCCGGGGCCATGGACGAGCGCATCACCGTCACGGTGCCCAGCTGCTACTTCTGCACCTTCGTCGGCTCCATCGGGACCATCGCCCACTGCGACTGCAACTACGTGCCGGGCATCCTCAGGCTGGGAGAGATGTCCGACGTGGCCGGACTCACCGCGCCCCGGCCTTTCTGCGCCATTGCTGGCAAGGAGGACACCATCTTCCCCATCGAGCACGTGCAGAAAGCCTTCGCCGAACTGAAACACATCTACACCGTAGCCGGTGTCCCGGAGAACTGCCAACTCTACGTGGGGGAGGGTGGGCACCAGTACTACGACGAAGGCTTCTGGCCCTTCATCAAGAGGCACTTCGAGGCAGCCAACTGAAGCGCAGCGCGTCTCGAGGGGACCGTTCCCCGCGGTGGATGCCGGCCGAGTAGGCCTCGTACGCGCCCAAGTGGGGGGCCCACTTTGCTGCCGAGCAACTTCCGGTTGTCCGAGTTCTACGGGTGCAGTTGGACGATGAGGCTTCTCATGACCGGGGCGTCACCGCAGGTGATGGCGTAGGTCTCCTCGGGCTTCCGGGCGATGTGGACGTCCCTCTTCTCCACGCCGCCCTCCTCCCAGACGTAGGTGACCTTCACCTGGCGGAAGCCGCCCTGGGGCTCGACGTAGTCGGCATCGATGCGGAAGTCGAAGATGAGGGTCTCCTCGTCCTGGGTGCCGGCGAAGCGGACCAGGGCCTTCCGCACGCCCGCGGGCACCTCTTCGTAGGTGACGTACTCGCAGTGACCGGCGGTGGGCCCAGCGGCCCGGCCCACCTTGGTCCAGGTGGTTCCGTCGTCGAAGGAGACCAGGTAGTCCCAGCCGTCGCGCTCGTTGCGGGCCCGGTAGTGGGTGCCGAAGCGCAGCCGGACCATATCCCCCGGCGTCTCAACGGGGAAGGTCACCGACCCTTCCCCACCGACGAGCCAGAGCCCGCGCTCCTTGAGGGCCACCCCCTCGAGGGTGGGACGAAACTCGTTGACGGCCAGCTGGTTCCCCTTGGCCTGGGGCTGGGTGGCCCCCTCGATGGTGATGGTAGACTCATTGGCCGGTGCCGCGGAGAAGGTGATGGTGTTCTCGCCTTCGACCAGGGCCGGCAAAGGGCGCTGGGAATGCTGCACGTCATGTTCCAGCCGGAGCGCATCCAGGCCCGTCCCCGCGCCCTGGAGTTCGAACCTCAGGCGGTAGTCGTAGAGGCGGTAGACCAGGGGCTTCAGGTCGAGGGTCTGCTCGAAGCGGCCGGGGTCCGTCCTGGCCAAGATCTCGGTCCAGTCCATCCCGTTATTGCGCGAGAGGTGGATGCGCACCGAGCCGCCTTCCCCCACCACGAACTTCCCCGACAGTGAGCCCCCCAGATAGATATAGGAGGAGGGCATGCGGAGCTCGAGGACGCCGGGGCTTTCGGCGCTCCGGACGTGGAGGGCCGGCGCCTCCTGATCGTCCTCCGTGCAGGCCAGGTTCTCCCAGCGGAGCGCTCCGCCGCGGGCCGCGCCACTGGCCAGGGGCACCTGGTAGACGTGGGTGCCGTTGCCGATACGACCTGGAGCAATGTCCCCGTATTTGGGAGCGTAACAGAGGTCGCCTTTCCCCACCTCCTGGTCAAGACAGCGGGGAACCCCACCCCCTTCGTCCATATTGACGTGGAGACCCCTGTTGAACCAGTTGCGGGTGAGCACCTCCCCCGGCCGCAGCCTCACGTTCATCCGGTAGCCTTGGGAGTAGCCGTACTCGTAGACGAAGTTCCGCGAGCCGTCGTAATCCTGCATGACGGAGTACCAGCCGTGGGTCTTGGCCGGAAACCAGGCGTTCTGGTCGAAGGCGAAGGTCTTGAGGATCTCGGGCCCCTTCTTCCAGCCCCAGTTTCGGCAGAACTGGCGGAGGGCTTGGTCGTTTCCCCGGAGGTCGGGGTGTTCGTCCAGCCAGCTGCTTACCCCGGCGATGATCTCTTCCACGCTGGCCACGTCGCCGCCCTCGTCGAGGAAGTAGTTGATGAGCGAGGCGTCCAGCAGGTGCCAGTCCCCGTCCCACCAAACCTCCGGGACGCTGTGATGGCTGATGCCCCTGCCCCGGGCTCGAAGTCCTGCGGCCCGGGCCAGGGCCTCGATGTTGCTGGCCACACAGGAGCACATCCCGTAGCCGTAGACGTTGAAGGTCTTGATGGGGTCTTGGACGGTGCCGCCACCTTGGAGGAACTCGCGGGGCGGGGGCTGCTGGTGACGGAACTTCACGCACGTCTCCCAGACCGCCAGGGCCTTCTCCTTGTCCGTCATGCCCGGCTTGATGAACGATGCCTTCCAGGCATCGATGCTGGACACATCCTCCACTTTGTCCGAGACCACCTTCACATTGCACACCACGCCCGCCTCTTCGGCCCAAACGCTCTGGACGAGCAACGTCGCCAGCAAGGCTGCGCTCAGCGCCGCGAGCATGACCTTCAACGTGGTCCGCGCCGGAGCTAACCACACGTGAGACCACACCACTGGACATTTCATCGTGCCTCTCCTCTCAGGCCACACGAGGAAGACCCTCGCCCCAGTTCCACAACGAAGTGCCGACGTATACGGCGCCACTCCCGCCCTCGCCAGAGCTTTCTTGGCAATCCTGGAGGGCGGACGCCATCTGCGCCAGTGCTGTCACCTACGCCGCTCGAGCGGAGCCCGGGAAGGAGAACGCCGCCCTATCACACGGTCGCGGACGTCCGACTACTGATGCGACAGGGAGCTGGGACTTCAGACCACCTTACCTGAGCTCCAGCATGTCCTCCATCGTTCCACCCATGATCCGCTCCAGCAGCGGTTTCCCGATGCCCAGGCCCTTGGCGATGTGGCGGATGCTCTTGCGGAAGATGGGGATGTACCGGAAGTCCTGGCTGGTGATGCAGTCGGTCCCCCACACCAGGCGTTCCTGTATCTTTCTGTCCGTGATCCGGCTGAGGATCTCCACCGCCTTGGCCGTGTACTTGGGGTACTCGTACCATCCCCAATTGGTCAGGTCGGCGTAGATGTTGGGGTTCCATCGCAGCACGGCGGCGGCATTGTCCGTGCGGCCCCAAGACCCGAAGTGGGCCATGATGAGCTTCAGGTCGGGAAAAGCGCGGGCGACGGCGTCCAGGGTCTCCGGCATCATCCGCCGGCTGGAGATGTCGCACTTGCGATGGTCAACAGCCGCCACCTCGGGGATGTGTTTGTACGGGGCGGCAATGTCCTCAGTGCGGGCCATGACTCCGGTGTGGAAGAGGATGGGCATCCGGAGCTGCTCGGCCTTCCGGTAGACGGGCCAGAAGGCCTTGTCGTCATAGTCGCTCTTGGGAATAATAACTTTGAGACCCTTGAACCCTCGGCGGTGCAACTGCGCCACGGTCCTTGAGGAATCGCCTCGCCCCAGGGCGATGTAGCCGAACCCGACCACGACGTCCGGATGCTTGCGAAACGCCTCTTCGACCGCGTCGTTGCCCGGTTGGCCGAAAACCGGTCCGCAGGAGCAGACGGCCGCACGCAGCTTGAGCTTCCGCATGCGCCGGGCGTACGTGTCGATGTCGGTTCCATAGTCAAGGTGCTGATGGACGTCGAAATCCATGGTCCTCCTCCCAACCACATTGCCCGGATGCGGTTACAGTGCGTCCGTTGAGAGGCCGCCCAAGCCGCTCAACGTCTGGCCCCGATTTCAGAACGCGAGAGTGCATTCTACCGCAGCTCGGCAATTACCAATAGAAGCTGGCGTTGTGGACCTCGATCCTGTTGTGGGCCATGCGCTCCAGCCAATGCCACAGGTGTGCCTGCCAGAACTCTGACATAAGGCCCTGCCCGCCAACTCGGCCGCGCGCTTGGCGTACTCAATGTCGCCGTGCGAGTCCCGCAGGAAGCCGAAGATGGTGATGCCCTTGATGCCGATGCCGGCGGCAAGGTCCGTCAATCGACGGTAGTCCTCCAGCAAAGTCTCGGGTCGCTTGAGGTACTCTTTGGCGCACCCCGCGCCCCAAATGCCGGGACCGTCGAGCATCCAGTTCCACGAACGATGCCAGGTCCAGAAGTAGAAACTCGGCATGGCTGGCTCTGGCCGCGAAAGCGCCAACATCGTGGAAGTCTCCAGATCAGGGTTCAATATCGACCGTAGAGGCCCGCGGAACTCAAGAACGCGCGCGAGGCCCCGCCGCCCCTATCGGGCGGAGCGAAGGGCTCGCCCCAGTACCGGAGGAACGTGGCCTTGGTCACCCGGCTTCAGCCTGGAACCAGCAGGCCGGACCGGAGCTCTTCGCAGCAAGCATACATCAGAAGAGAGAGGATGCAAGGGACCTCACAAGTCCTTGCATCCTCTTGTGTTAGCTGGTCGGGGCGACAGGGCTCAAGCCTCCGACGGACGGGCTGTGAGTCCCTGCCGAGTGTTTCTGCAACCTATTGCCCTGGCAGTTTTCGGGTGGTCGCGCGGGGCCCAGGCACGCGGCGCGCCGTAGCTGTGCTTGCGGGGTCCTTCTTCGAGCAGCTCGCCCAGTTGCTGGCGCTGCTCTTCGGTCAGTCTGGGCAGCCTGCCCGGGTGGGGCTTGGCGGCCAGCGCTTCGTGGCCTCCCTCTTCGTAGGCCCGCCTCCAGAGGGTCACCGTGGCCCCGGCGTCATTCGCAGAGCCCCCGGAAGTGGAATTGTCATTGGCCAGTCAGGGCCCGTGTCATATCATCACACGAAGTCACGGGCAAAACGCCAACGGTCAATGGCGGAAGCGCCGGTCACCGTGCGGTATGGCTGGCAGTACGGTTAGAGCGCGAGAAAGTGGCCCACGAGGGTCGCGGGCCAAGACTCATCTGGGAGGTCCCGACTGGCAGCAGTTCGTGGCACCCACACGAGAGGGAGGTACAAGATGGGACTCAGGAGCGTGCCGGCCGGTCTGCTCATCGCGGTGCTGGCAGCGGTTCACGGCACGCCGGCCGCAAGCCACGCTGAAGAGTTGCCATGGTCGGCCGGGTTTGATGTTGGGCTCCTGCCCACTGTCCGTTCCGTGCAGACAAGGGAGCCACCCACGATCGATGCGGATTTCAGCGACAGATGCTGGAAGGAGGCCGAATGGGTCTCTTCATTCGTCGAAGTGGCGGGCAGGAACAGAGCGCAGTTTGAAACCGAAGTCGCCGTGTCCTATGACAACGAGAACCTTTACGTGGCGTTCTTGTGTCACGAACCAAGGACCGAGGAACTGCACATCAACCGGGAGCGCAAGGCACATGATGACGACGTATGGCAGGATGACTGCGTTGAGCTCTTCCTCTCACCGGAAGGGAGCGACACCTACTTTCAGTTCATCGTGAACGCCTCGGGGTCGAGGGGTGAGTCCAGGGGCGGAAAGGCGAACTGGGACGGAAACTGGACGGCGGGGGCCGCTGTTCTGCAGAGCACGTGGCAGGTCGAGATGGAGGTCCCTTTCGAGACACTGGGCTTGAAGGCTCCTGGTGAGGGTGATGTGTGGCGGGCCAACTTCACACGGGAGCGCAGGTGCAAGGGTCCGAACGAGGACTCCGCCTGGAGCGCGACCTTCGGTGCCTTTCACAACACCACTCGCTTCGGACGGCTCGCCTTTACAGGCGACCGCTCGCGGGCCGGAAAGGAAAACCAGGTGCTCCAGAGCCTGAGACTGCTGAAGCCGCTTGAAACAGGGATGAATCCGCTTCAGCTTGAATTCGCACGCGCGGCGAGAAGGGATGTCAGAGTAGTTGTGGAGAGCAGCATCGGCGGCAGGCAGGAGGACCTCCTCGAGAAGGAATTGAGCCTGGAGGGTGAAAGAGTAGTCACCTTTCCGATAAAGGCAAGCAGAGAAGGTCCGTTCTTTGCTTCAGTCAAGATATTCGCGGAGGGCAGACTGGTGGAGCAGAAACATATGTCCGGCATCGTGGCAAGACCTCCGAACGCACCCAGAGCGCACCCCCGCCTCTACTTCGGTCCACGCGACATAGAGGCACTCCGCCGCAAGATGGAGCACCCTCTCTTCAAGCGCGATTGGGAGGCGACCCTACGGGCCGCCGAAGGTGCGCTGGAAGGCCCGCCGATCCAGGAAGGTCGGCCTTCGGACGTGCTTCCCCGGGCCGCCGGCGCTGCTGCCAAGTGTGCCTTTGTGTATCGCCTCACAGGTGAAGAACGCTTTGGTGAGCGCGCGCGGGAGATCTGCGATGCCGTGCTCGCTGCCGACGGCTGGACGGGCGCATTCCTTGGCGACAGCAGTTCTGCGATCCAGTTCCATCTCGGGACGGCAGCGATCTGTCAGGGGATGGCCCTTGCCTATGATATGCTCGCTCCTGACATGAGCGCGGCTGAACGAAAGCGATTCGCTGAAACGTGTCATGAAAAAGCTCTGAAGGTGTTCCTCAGAGAATG
>CAZIBA010000120.1:0-6632 GCA_964536795.1 uncultured Planctomycetota bacterium
GTGGCCCTGCAGCAGAGCAGGTTCTTGTCGTTCAAGATCACGGTGGCTTCGTCCAACGTCTGCAGATACTCCCGTGTGCCGTCGGTACTCGCGTTGTCGACGACCACCAAGCGATGCTCCTCGTCAGTGTAGTAGCGGATGCTCTCGATGCACTCGCGAATGCGGCCTTTCTGATTGTAGGTTACGAGAAGCACGGTCACCCGGGGCCCACGCTCAGTTTGCTGCCTGGCTTCGCTGAGCAGGTCCTGCGCGACTGCGAACACTTCTTCCACGCCGAGTTCACGCATACAGCTCATGTGCGGGCAGGCAACCTGCTTGTGCCCGAACCTGGACGTCAACTGGCAGGGCTGGCAGCCCAGCTCCTTGTTCACGACCCTGGCGTAGCGTCCCCTCGGAGCGTTCTTGGAGGTCAGCGTCGGGCCGAAGATGGCCGTCGTGGGGACGCCCAGAGCTGCAGCCAAGTGGGTGAGGCCGCTGTCGTTGCCGATGAAGAGGGAGCACTGCGAGATAAGGGCAGCCGTGTCCGCCAACGACAGGCCGCCGACGTACTGGGTGTCCACGTTCTCCTGCCAGTTCCATTGCCGCTCCGGATAGCCGTAACTGGGCCCCAGGTCAGCAGGAAGCCCCACCAGCACAACGTGTTCGAAGCGACGGGCAAGTTCATCGAACTTGTCCCACTTCTTCTGGGGCCATGCCGGTTTGCAGCCTGGAGCGAGGGCTACCGTGCCGCGCGGCAGCCTGAAGTGGCGGTCGGAGGTGGAGGCCGAGGGGAGGGGGGTCTCGCCCTCATAGCCCAACTGACGGGCCAGGGCCATGTTGTGGTCGATCTCGTGGACCTTCCGCCAATCCGGGTGAGCGTCGTGGGTGATGGTTCGGTGGCCGCGAAGCTTCTTCTGGGCCATGAAGTTCCGGACCACGACGTCGTAGTCCTGAGGCTGGAAGTCGTCGGCGCTCTGGCTCACAAGACCCACGAAACCCAGTCCACTGAGGAGTTCCGTGCAGCCGTCAAAGTCGGCGTCGAGATGGACATCCACCGTGTGGCCGAGAGAGGCAACAGCCTCCATCATCGGAGTGGCCATGAGAATGTTTCCGACCCCGCCGCCCACCAGTACCAGAACGCGCTGTGAGACCTGCTCTCCACGCAACGTCGACTTCCTCCGTCCGCGCCGCTGCATCAGCTCCCGTACGTCGGCCAGAATCGTCTCCACCCGATGCTCGTACGTATGCCGGCGAAGCACCTCCGACCGGCCGGCCGAAGCGATCTTCATGCGCTCCTCGTCCCGGCCCAGGTACTCCTTGGCCAGCGCGGCCAGTTCGTCAGCACCCCGCCAGTACACCACCTGTTTGCGGTCAGCGAAGACCCGGGACGGCTCAGGCACCCAGCGGGCAAGCACGAAGCATCGACAGCACAAGGCTTCGTACACCTTCTGTGGTGTGAGCGTTTCACTCAGGGAATCGACGACCACGACCTTGGCAGCGCTGAGTTGATCGATGATGTCCTGGGGGTAGGCCTCCACCGAATAGACACGCTGCCCCCTCGCCAGCCGTTCGGACACAACGTGCCCAACGTCACTGAGCTCGCCCCAGAAGAGGAGGTCCAGCCCATGCGCTGGCTGAAGCGTCCTGTGGACGTCCGGGTTGGCAGCGAACGGGAGGAATCGTACGTCCCTGCATCCGAGCCGCATGTATGCGCCCATAGCCCCTTTGTCCGTGGTGTAGACAAGGTCGAAGAGAGGACCAACGGCCTGGATATGCCTGGCGTGCTGGGGGAAGCGCTTGATGTCATCTGGGAACCAGAGCGTCCTCGGGCCGTCGATGAGCTTCACCAAGTCCGGGGTCAGCTGTTCGCCCTTGAGGACCAGTGTGCAGTCGTAGGCTGCCGCCAGTCGCTCTCGCACGGCTTCGAGGTCCTCGGTGCGCATATCGGAGAGCACGAGGTCGACGCCAGCCCTCTGCAGGGCAGGCACAAGATGACTTTCGGCCCCAAAGGGCCAAGTGGCGTAGTAGGGCGCTACGAGGTGCAGCCTCATTGGCATCCTCGATGGTCAACGCGGACGACGGCACCAGATGAGCCTCGAAGAGAGGCAGTCGCAGCCCCCTCTCACTCGCGAAGCGTCAGGCCGAACTCCTCGAGGATGGGTCTTACCGGGCTGGCGACAGCGAAGTCAAGGTGCGACCCTCCGGCCTCCTCAGCATAGAGCATGCCGACAGCTCGCTTGGTGGTTGACTCCACAAGCAGCGCTCCTGAATCTCCCGAACAGCTCATGGGCCCGCGGGTGGTGCTCACCACGTGGACTTGATCCTCAAAGCGCTGCTGAAAGCCGGGGTACTGGACCAGATAGGTGAAGCTGGCATCGTCGACCATACCTCTGGTCCGGCCCGAACCGGCACCCGACTTCCACACCTCCATACCGAGTTCCGGTGGCGCCGTGCCTTCGATCGCGCCGATGCCGAGCACGCGATCAGTCACGGACCTTCGCTCCCCCTCAAGCCTGGCCACTGCGGCGTCCATCCGAGCGTCGATGACACCACGCTCGACGAGGGCCACGAACGGGTCCTCGCCCCCGGCATCGTATCCGGGCGCAGGCTGCCAGACGGGATCGCCCGAAGCGCCCACCCCCGCCAGCAGCACGTGCCAGTTGGTGAGAAGCATGGGCTGGCCGTCCCCACGCGTGAGGAACACCGACCCCAGAGTGCCCGCGAGCCGAAGACGAGGGTTGCCGATGCTGATTCCGCCGACCAGGCTGGGCCGCCACATGGTCCTGCTCCCCGGCCGCCGGCGCAGGGCCCGGCTTCCCGTGGACCTCCTCACAGCGCATCCGGGCCGGTACGTGCTCTCTATCACGTCGATCGGCAGGCCGCCGAAGCGCTCCGGCGACAGCAGCTCGGCCTGGGGCAGGAGTTCCTCGGCGAACTTGGTGCGGACGTAGATGCGGAGTGCCAGCTCCCGCGTCAGCTTGCCGTCGCGGACGGCAAACCCCACGCCCACGCCTACGACGTTCGGGTCCTCAAGCAGCTCTTCGGCCAACTCCGCCTTTGCCGCTTGCAGTTCCCGAAGCAGCGTCTCGTCAGTGGGAGACATGTCTTTCCAGCGTAGTTGCGCGCACGGGCTGGTGTCAAGGCGAGAGCGGCAACTCCACGTCCTCGCTGTCACTCTCGAAGACGACTGTGCCCTCCTCGGTGTCCGGCACACGATCGAGGGCGATGTAATGGACCTGAAGGACCTTCCGCGATACTTCTACCACCTGAACGGGAGCGCCAACGCCCGGGACCTCGACGGGGACCCGCTCTGCCGTGGGCACTCCCGGAGCAACTACCAGGCCCTTCAGCTGCTCCAGGATTTGGGACACGGCTTCGCCGATGCTCTTGATGGTGGTGTCCTCGGCCGTGTAGGTGAAGCTCGTGGGATACTGGTTAGCCGCATCGAGCGTGGCGTTGAAGTTTACCGTCCCAGAGGCCGGTCGCGATGAGGAGAACGTAAAGATCTCCTTGCGACTGATGACCTCCCTGGTCGTCTCGTTCCCGGTGAAAGTGCCCAGGGACTTCCACTCCCAGACCAGGTTGGGCTCCATCTTCTCCAGCTTCTCGCCTGTCTCCGTGTAGGTGGTCGTTGTCGTTCGCGTTCCCATCTCTTTGGCGCTCTCGCCCAAGAGAGCCATGTACTCGACCTGATATGTGACCTCGCGTACCAGCCAGGGCCGTTCAACAACGACGGGGATCCCTTTCACGGTCTTCACTCGCACAGGGTCGCTGTAGACGTCAACGTGATCTCCTGTGAGCGACGAACACCCTACAGATGCAGCCACAGCCACTGAAGCCAAGAGGAGAACCACCCATCTTCCCATCGCCGCTGCTCCTTTCCGCACTGGGCAATCGTGTCCTGCACTAACTCCCCAACAGCTGACCGAAAGTCGCTAAAACCAGGAGACAAGCCAGCGCTTCTTTGGCAGGGAAGGCGCGGCCGCGGCCGAGGGAACCGCTGCTTCTGGACCCTCGACTGACGGCGCGAGAACTGCAGCGCCAGCTCCTGTGACCGCAGCCACCCCCACAGCGGTCACGTAGATGAGAAAGCCGTTTGCCACGGCCACGACAAAGCGCACCACCGTCCATTCTTCCAGTGACAGGACGCCGACGATGGCAAGCGCCTGACCAAGCACGAGGCCGAACCACTTGGGGTTCCAGCCAAACACGTACCTGACCGTGTTTGTTACGAGCCATACAGCCGTTGCTGCGCCACCAAGCGTCAGTATGCTCTCAGGCGTAAACAGTTCTTTCGGCAGTTCCATGAGCTACTCCTGTCTGCTCAGCCTAGCCGGTCAGGTGCATCTACCCTCCGTCTGAGACCCTCGCCGAATTTCGTGCGGTGCCTCCGTGAGCCCGGCAAGTGGCCCCCCAAGGGGTCGATCTCGGCCGACAGGCGATTCAGGGCGTCGTACTGGAAGTACGTGGCGTGGCCGTTGTAGTCCACCACCGCCGTCCGATTCCCCACCTCATCATACGTGTACGTCGCCTCTCGCATCGTGCGCCTCCCCTGACGCAACTCTGGCCAGCTCAGACCGCAACCGCAGGGTCCACAGTTCCTCGGTTTGAACGACGCGGCTCAGGAGGGTAACCTGCGGCCCTACTGACCGGAGGGCTGTGCAGAGCCTGGTCCGTCGGCGTCAGCAACGTGTTCCCACAGCGCTTCCCCAAAAGCTATCTCGACCGCCGAAGGAATTCGGCGTCGTAGCCCGGCCAAGTGTGCCAAAGAGCGATGTCATCGCCACCACCCGACTCGTTTACGCCATTAGGGCCCACTGACCACACTTGCAGGGAATGCGGGAAGACATGCGACCCACCAAACTGTCGCGCAGCACTGAGCGCAACCGGGCCTTCCCCGAAATCATATAGCAACCTGTTCTCGTAGTCCGGATGACCGACCAACACCAATGGCCTCCCCCATGGGTCGACGAAGAGCGACTCCCGGTTGTCGTGCCGCACCCATTCAGGCCGGGCTTCCCATACCTCCTCGCGAATAAGGAGGCAAAAATGCATGTTGGTACCATTGGGCTTGTCACGCGACGACTCAGCCACTCTGGCATCGGAGCACGGCGACCCTCTGTGACATAAACCATGAGAGCCAGCGCCAGCTGATGAAGCTGGTCGCGGGTGCACGCGGCTGGGGCCACTGGCTTACGCGCGCAACTCAGCCATGCCAGAAGGATGGCTAGACTAACAGCCAAGAAAAGCAAGAAGCACGCGAAGCTTAACCAAGTCCGACCGCAGGTGTGTTTCATCTGAGTAACCTTGGGGAAAGGCTGCCGGGAAACGTCTTGACGTATCGGCTCCAATCTCCGGCTCCGACTTGCTGAGCCGTGCCATCTATGACAAGAAGGTAACCCAGCTGTGAGACATTCTCTATCCAGAGTGGCGCTCCTTTGTAGGACGAGCTCGGGACAGCCGCCTTGCCTGTCTCACAGGCATACAACGCCAGGTACGCTATCCGGTATGTCACGTACTTGTCCGGTGAGACGCCTTGCTGCGCGGACCCCGTTCGAGGGGTAAGTGAGCCGCCACCCCCGTGTCCAGCACCCAGCAGGCAGCTCGGTAGCGGAGGCCGTTGAGGTTGTCATCCGCCATGCCCCGCGTTATGTCGCTTTCCGTCACGCCCTCTTTCTTCCTTATGACTTTGTATTTCATGCCTTCCGCTAGTACGAGTTCTTGTTCGATGACGCGGTCCCAAACGTGAATGACGTTAAGAAACGAGAGACGTCCCCGGCCGAAGAACCCTGGGTTCCCCTTGTAGTATCGCACTGTGTTTGGCACCGTGTAAGCCTTCCCGGGAATCGGCTTATCGCCTTCTTGGAGCTTCGCGTCCCGTTCCTTCAGCCTCACCCAGATGTGCGCCTCTTCTGCGTCAAGTTTGAGCAGCTTTGCGAGCCCTTCCCATGTATCGCCATTTTCTGCACAGCATTCTGCCCTCGCTTTCCCTTCGCGCTTGGGCGGCGTCCACAGGCCCAACGGGTCGTTGAGCCCAGCGGGGTTTGCTCGAGCGTACAAGTAGCCTGTCAGGGTCACCCTAAAGGGGTCTGGGCTTATGAATCTGCCGACGATAGCATCCAGATACCGGTTGCGGACGTAGAGCAGGCCAGATTCCTGGTCTCGCCACAGGCCGGTGTAGAGGAAACGGTTGGTCAGGGAGCCCGGATTCCAGCTCCACTCGTTCCCCCAAGCATCATACTCGTAGTAGGCAGCTCTGTCACCACTGGGATCGCTCAAGCCAGCCACCGTCTGGAGGGCATCGTCGTAGTAGAAGTAGGAGGAGGAATCCTCTACCCGGGCCACGTGGTCGTCTACTCCCACCGTCACATCCGCAGCTTGCAGGCTCATGCTCGCATCGTACTCCGCTATCGCGTTCCAGTCCAGGTCATAGACGAAGTACGTCGGTGTACCATCCACCACCTTGGCGATTCTACGTCGCTGGGAGTCGTAGTGGTAGTAGGCCACCGTTGAAGGTGTCTGTACTGAGGAGAGGAGGTCATCCTCCCTCCAGGTGAAGTAGGTGGCAGTGCCATCGGTGCTCTTGGCGGTCAGTCTCCCCCTCTGGTCCCACGTGTAGTAGGTGGGTGTCCCGTTCTCGGACACACTGGTGA
>CAZIBA010000121.1:0-6562 GCA_964536795.1 uncultured Planctomycetota bacterium
GGCAGCGACGCCAGGGCGGACCGCGGCGAGATGGAGCGTCCGCAGTTCCAGCTCCTTGAGGTGTTCGTCGTAGAGGAAGATGAAGCCCATCTCACCGGAAAGCACGGAGAGCAGCTCGACGAGGATGCGCTCCAGCATCTCACTCAAAGTCTCGGAGGTGTCGCGGATGCGGTCCACCCGATAGATGGTGGTCAGCTCCAGGTTGCGGAGCCTGAGGTCGCGCAGGGTCATCGCCTGCACCAGGGCATTGTCCACCTGACTCTCCAGGGCAGCCACCAACCTGCGGGCAGCAACTGAGAGCGCCCCCCGGAGCACCAGGGCCCCCACGGGCTGACGACCCATCACCACGGGCTGCACCCAGAACCCCCCGGCCCGAAAGAGGCGCCTCCTCCGACCACACCTCCGGGCCACTGCCAACAGACTCTCCTCGTCGGCCCCCAACTCACCAGCGCTCCCCCGGAGCATCAGCTCGCCCGTGGCCGGCTCCCGGAGCACACAGGCCGCCCCGGCCAGCTCAAACCGCCGACAGAGCTCCGCCAGCAGCACGGCCACCAGCTCTTCGAGCCCCGTCGTCCGATCGCACAGCTCGTCCATCTGGTAGAGGAACTCGAGTTCCTCCCGCTCCAGGGAAGTCCCTGCTCCCGTCATCGTGTCACCTCTGCGTCGTGGCTCAGTCGTCGAAGTTCGCTCGGTGGCCCCAGTATGGGCACCGGGGACCGGTCGGTCACTGCTTTCTGCCGGTTGCGCTTGTGTCCGTGCGGAGACGGTAGAGTTGACGGCCAACCTGCCGGGAAGCTGCGGTGGTCTCCGGGTAGGGGGTGTCGCAGATATCCACGAAGCCGACCTGGTAGTTCTCGCCGTCGGCTCGACCCGTCGTGGGCTGCGAACCGCAAAGGAACCAGTGCGTGCCCACGATCAGGTGATTGCGCAGAGCGCTGCGTACGTAGGCGAGGTACATTTCCGCCCTCTGGTTCTGGTCCCGGGCTTCGACCAGGCCGGGCGCGAACATACCCCGGTCCAGGGCGCCGAAGTGGAACTCGCCCACGAGCACGGGACGGTCCACACCCTCGGGCAGGCGGAAGTCCTCGACGGTGCGCTGGTAGAGGTTGAAGCTGATGATGTCGCAGTACTTGGCGGCGGCCCGCGCGGTCACCTCGTTGTACCAGTTGGCACTGAACCGGCAGCCCAGGTACAGTCGACCGGGGGCCGCCCGGTTGATCTCCTCCCGGCAGGTGCGGAAATAGGTGTCGGCCAGTTCGGCGTAGAAGGCCTTCAGGTCCTTTCCCGCCCGTGACTGCTCCGGTGGGGTGGTGCTGTGCAGGAGGGCATCCCAGGAGGTGTATGTCGTGTCCCAGGTGGTGTTGAGTTGCCCGATGGCGTCGTAGGTCGCCTCGAGGCGCTCCAGGAAGGCGACTTTGGCGGATTGGTCCGCCGGCGAGGCCAGGGTGGCCAGGGCCAGGGAGCTCTCATCGCCCCAGGAAAGTTCGTTGTGGACGAAGTAGCCGATGCACCACGGGTCCCGGGAGGTATGCCTGTGCCAGGCCCGGAAGGCCTTGCGCATCCCCTCCCGGAAGCCGGGGTCGAAGGGGTCCGGGAACCGTCCCCAGTACCCCTCGCTGGCTCTGAGCTCGGGGGTCTTGAACGAGAGTCCCACCACGTAAGGCGTCCGGTCCATCTCGCATATCTTGAGGTCGGACCAATTGCCGATCGTGTTCATGCCCCAACTGTCGAGCCGCCGGTGGGCCTGCTCCGCGAAGACCTTCTCAAACCCGGGACCGTACTTGCGCAGGAGGTTGGCTCCAGTGAAGCTGTAAGTCTCGAACTGGCGCCCGTGGTAGTATCCGTGCGGAGCCCAGGAGCCACGCCCGTAGAAGCGGGCGAGTGGGGAGTCGGCTCCGGGCAGTTCCGCAAAGTAGCGCCGACGGTCGGTGATGGGTGTCACACCCGCAGTCGTCCTCACACAATCGATACCATGCGACCAGAAGAGCCGACCCTCGGGGTCCACCAGCCACCACGTGCCCTGCACCTTCTCCACGCGGAAGCAGCCCGTTGCCTCCAGTCGGGGCCCCGTGGCCCAGCCCCCGTAGCGGTCCCAGTCCCGCGGCCGGGGATGCGCGGCCAGGTCGGCCTCTTCCTCCTGGACGGTGGCCCGCAGTTCCTCCAGGTTGTGTGTCTTGCCCGGCCAGTCCTCGTGCATGTACTGTCCGAAGCTGTCGATGAAGGGGAAGAACTTCTCCGGGTCGACCGTGGGGACACGGGCCTCGCCGCGCACCGGGTCCACCAGCAGTACCGTCTCGGCCTTGGGCTGGGCGGCGAAGATGAGCACCTGGGTAACGTTGGCGAGGTCCATCTTCGGGGCCCCACCCGGCACACGCCGCATACCGATGAACTCGACCGGCCGGCTGAAGCGGACCCGTCCCGGACTGAGCGGCGCCGCCAAGACGGTCCCCTCGCCCGGCGCCACCACCTTCGTCACCTGCACACAGTTGTGGCTTCCGTCGGCTCCGGGGTTGTCCACCCGCAGGCCGAAGCGGGCCGAACTCTTCCCGACGTTCTCGATGTGCACGCACACCCGGGCCCAGCCGGCAAGGTCCCAGCGGCCGTCGGGAGCCTTGAGTGTGATGCCGGGCCAGGGCGTCGAGTGGCCGAACTCCAGGCGCAGACGCCGACGACCCTCCGGCCCGACAAGGTGGACCCGGGCCTCGCGGGCCTCGATGGAGGCGGGGTCGAACAGCCCCTGGTAGTCGAAAAGCACCCTCTCGGCCGCCTCAATCCGGATGGCTGCCGGCACCGAGGACACGAGCAACACGAAAGCCGGGAGCGCGACCCCCAGCAGCAAGCGGTGCATTGGCATGGGCGTCCTCTCACTTGAAGGGATGGAGCCGCACCGCATTGTACTGGCGCGCCTGCCCAGCGGTCAATGCCGAGGCCCCGACGTGGCTGTTCAGACAACGGTGGGAACAGAAGACACCACCAGGTTATTGGGGGGCCGAAGCCCAACGTCAGCCCCAGCATCTTGTGGCCATCGCGCCCACCCACACATATCTGAACGGTCGCGCCCCGACGAGGCGCCCGGTGTGGGTGGGCCTTCAGCAGGTGGCCCGTCGGGGCGGGTGGGGCTTGCCTCCCGGCGTTCTTGCCGGAACTCCCCCGATGCGAGAAGTTGGAATTGCTCGAAAAAGCTCTTGACCACCCCTATGAGAACCGTACCATCTGTCAGACTATTACCGGGGTGTTCTGGTGAAGAGACGAATCGGCCTCATCGGCCTCCAGATACTGCTGTTGCTGTTGTGGCCCCGTCTGCTCTACGGCTGGGGTGACGAGGGACATCGTATCGTCATCGAGTCCGCTCTTCGCGCCCTTCCTCAGCCCGCGCGCTCCTTCTACGCCGCCCAGCTTCCTTTCCTGCTCGCCCACGCCAGCGACCCCGACGAGTGGTCGCTCATCGACCCCGACGAGGCCCGCAGACACTACCTCGACCTGGAGCTCCTCGGCGACGACCCCCTGGCTGACCTCCCGGCCACCTACGAGGAGGCCCTGGCCCGCTACGGAGCCGAGACCCTCACCGACGCCGGCACCGTCCCCTGGACCATCGTCGAGTTCACGGAGCAGCTCGCCGAAGCGAACCGCGCCGGCGACTGGGAGCGGTCGGCTCTCCTGGCCGCTGCCCTCAGCCACTATGCCGCCGACGCCTGTATGCCACTCCACACCACCGTCAACTACAAGGGTCAGCTCACCGGCAACCTCATCCTCGACAACCGCACCGAGCACCGCCACGTCCACCTCCGCTACGAGGTGGCCATGCTCCGTCAGCACCGAACCGACATCAAGGCGGCCGTCCTCCGCCGGGTGACGCCGGCCCGGACGGTGAACGACCCCCTGGAGCTGGCCCGGGAACTGCTCGCGGACAGCCACGCCGACATCGACCCCATCCTCCGCGCCGACCGGGAGCTCACCGACCGCTTCGGCGCCCGGTTCAGCCCCGACTTCTACACCGGTCTCTACGGACGGACGGAGGGATTGGTGGCCGAGGAGCTGGCCCGGTCGGCCCAGGCGACGGCGTCGCTCTGGCTGGCGGCCTGGGTAGCTGCGGGGTCTCCTGAGCTGCCGGGTGAGCGGGTGGCCTTTGGCGACCAGGTGACGCTGGTGGAGCGCGGCGACCTGGGCGGGCCCCGTCGGCGGGTGACCAAGGCCTTCCGTCGGCCGCCCCTTCGAGCGGGCGAACGGGGGGCGGCCTACTGCGTGGTCTCGGCCGACTGGCCCGAGGAGGGCCGCTTCGGCGCCGGCCGGAAACTCAGTGGCCAGGAGTACCAGGCCCTCTGGCGGGAGCTTGAGGGCGCGGCCGTCTGGGAGTTGGAGGACGCCCTGAGGCCGGGTCACCTGGCCGGGCCGACCGTGACGGTGACCGTGGCCCGTGGTGGGCGAGAACGCCGGTTCAGCGTCCTCGCACCCGAGACCCAGCAGGACGACCGCTACCGACGCATCTACCGGGCGCTTTGCGCCGTCGCTCCGGAGGGGGCAGCGCCCATACCGGACACCTCCACGCAATGAAGTGACCTTTGGCAGTTTTTTTCACACCCGCAGCCCGTCTTCGGCCGATAGATGATTCAGAAGGCCCCTCAGAACTCCCTCTCCCAGTGGGAGAGGGTCGGGGTGAGGTTTTTCGTCGCTGAATGGTTTGCCCGCTCGCCTCGTCTTCTTCCACGGGGGCCAGAGGCGTTCGGTTGGATGTTGTCAGGAACAAGACGAGGGCGGCTGCGGGTTCCGCTTGAGGCACAGTGAGACACCTTGGCTGGACGGCTCACTCAGTCGTGTTGGGAGATCAGCAATGGTCGAGTTGGACTTCAACCGAGCCCTGACGGTCAGCCGACAGGATGGCGAACTGGTTCTGCGCATCAACGGCTCCTCCCGGGAGCTGCTCTTCTTCGATATGAACCAGCTCCCCGAGCTCACGGCTGAGGCCCTGGCCCGTGACGATATGGAGACGGTGAAGCGCGACCTGATCTCCTTCGGCTGGGACTTCCTCAACAACGAGTTCATCCTCGGCCGACTCCTGGCCGAAGCCCACACCGAATCGTAGGGCGGTGGCGCGGGACGAAACCCAGGGCCGGAATTCTGTGCTCCATCCGCCTCCCTCCCAGGAGAAAGGCTCTTGACGCCAGCGTTGGGCCGCGTTAGCCTCGTGTCTGCTAAGGTATCTGCCTGGGTTCATCGTCTGGCGAGTAGGGTCGGAGGACACCGGCATGGTTGAGTCCTGTCGAGACGAGGACATCCTCGGAACTGTCGACGCTCAAGCGCATAGGCAGCGTCAGCTGCGGCAGTCCCTGTCAGATTTCAGGGCGAAGTTCCATCAGTACATAAGGTCCAGAGGCGGCAAGCCCGCTGAGAAGAAGAGCTACGGCCGTCCTTTCACCAAGAGATGTCGGGGAGGTTAGCAGAAGCCTGGTGATGGACGGAAGCACATCGGAGTTCCCGCAGACTCCGTTCTACAGGGCTGTTCGGAGTGACCGCTACTCCCGGCAAGACGCGATTCGCCAAATCCAATCTCTCACAGACCGCCAGCTGATAGTCTATGAGGCCAATATACTGTCAAGCGGAGGGTCCCTCAGCGAGCAGGATATTCAGCCCTTTGCGGATTTGCTTTCTCGGGTGGACCGCGGCTCGAGGGTTGACCTGATGCTCCATACTTCCGGGGGAGATATCGACGCTGCCGAGAAGATTGTCTACATGTGCCGGGAGGTGGCCAGTGGCTTTCGGGTGGTTGTTCCCGAATACGCAAAGAGCGCTGGGACACTGGTCGCACTTGCCGCGGACTCTGTCGTCATGGGGCTCACCTCGGAGCTTGGTCCAATCGACCCGCAACTCACTGGTCCTGGGCCTGGAGGGGCAACTTTCCAGGCCTCCGCACAGTCCTTCATCGATGAGTTCGAGCGCATAAAGAGGGAGGTGGACGAGACCGGCAGCTTGTCGCCAGCCTACTTCCCTCTGCTGGACGGGCTGAACCTTGGGTTCATCGGGATGTGCCGTAGCCAGGTGGAGCGGTCAAAGCAGTTCGCTGCCAAGTGGCTGAAGCGCAATATGCTGAAGGGGAACGACGAGAAAGCAGAGCAACTTGCCGCTGAACTATGCGACGCAAGCAAATGGCTAACGCACGGTGTGGTAATCGATGCGGATCAGGCAGAGAAACTCGGCCTCAAGGTCGCCAAGCTGCCGCCGGAAGACCCTGTATGGCGACAGATATGGTATCTCCATTGCTGCTACGGTGTGACTTTGAGGAACAGTGTAACGAGCAAGATCTTCGAGTCGTCAACGGTCTCGCTCGCCTTTGAGTGAACGCGGCTGCTCGCGCCAGCACATGCCAAGAAACCACGGGCACCCATGCGGGTGCCCGTACTTCGTTGGCCGACTGCCTCCTGCTCAGCAGCCCAGGGTGTGGGGGAGGCCGGAGAGACGTCGGCGGTTCAGGCGTCGATGATTCTCTCTGCTTCCTCCCGGTAGGCGTCCATCAAGTAGGGGATGCCCGAGACCTTGGCCGCCTCTTCGGTGAGTGACATCAGGTCGT
>CAZIBA010000122.1:0-6554 GCA_964536795.1 uncultured Planctomycetota bacterium
TGACGTGGGCAGCCCCTCCTGCCCGGCTCATTCTACGGCTGCCCGGCTTCACCTGCAAGGCCGCTCCTAAGCCCGCAGAACCCTCTGACTGTTGAAGGCAAGGGGGTCGATCGTCAACCACGGGCTCTTGCCAGCAGCTCCTTGACTTCCTCCAGCATGGCCTGGGCTTCGGGGAAGTCGGCCCGCTCTTCCAGGGCCTGCACGAGCAGCTCCTTCGACCTCTGCAGGTGTCGATGTCGGTGATCCAACTCGGCCAACCCCCGGTGCCCCAGACCCTGAAGGAAGGGCACCAGACCAGAGTGGAGCCAGCGGCGACGGTAGAAGCTCGTGCGTTGGCAGAGCCGCTGAAAGACCTTGCGGGCCTGGCCTCGCCGTCCCAGCCGAAGCAGGGCCAGACCCCCGTAGTACAGGGGTTCACAGAACCCCCGGTCCCAGCCGATGTAGCGCTCCCCGGCTGCGCTCTCCAGGAGTTGGTGGGCCTGCTCGTCCTCCCCTAACTTCACCAGGCACTCGGCCAGTAGGACCTTCTGCTTGGCGAAGCGGGGGAAGGAGGGCTGACCCAGATGGAAGTTCTCGGGGTAAGTCATTGACCGTTCCAGGTAGCGCCGCGCTGCCCGGTACTGCTTCCGGTCCAGTGCCCGTCGGGCCTTGGCAGCAAGGGCCCCTCCGTAGAGCTGAACGACCAGACGCTCACCTTCCCAGGGCGAGAACTCGTAGCGGGCAAGGACTTCCAGGAGGCGGTCGTACCGACCCAGGGCGTAGTAGGCAGCGGCCAGCTTCTTGGCCACCTTGTCCCGGCCGATGACCTCGGGAGGGGCCGAAGTGAGCAGCTTGAGCCGAGCGCGTGTGTGTCCGACTTCCTCCAGGATGCCGTCGGCTTCCCAGTACAGGTCCTGGTCGTCGGGAGCGGCAGCAATGGCCTTTCGGTAGGCGGCCACGGCGCCACGGCCATTTCGGTGGCGGGTCCAGCGAACCAGTCCGATGTTTCGGTGGGCGGGGGCCAGGCCAGGCTCCAGCTTCACCGCCTCTTCCCAGGCGGTCAGTGCTTCGTCCCTTCGCTGGCGGGCGGCCAGAAGGTTGCCCAGGTAGTAGTGGGCGCGAGCGTCTGCGGGGTTGCGAAGGAGGGCCGAGCGCAGCACCCGCTCGGTCTCCAGCCGGTGCGGGAAGACGTAGTCGTAGGGCAAGGCCGAGGCTTTCTTGTAGTGCCTTTGGGCCGCGCCCTCGTCACCCAGCCTTTCCGCCAGATAGCCCAGATAGTAATGCACGATGGGGTAGGGGCGGCGGCGTCCGAGCTGGGTAAGGTAGGCCTCAAGGACGCGTCTGGCATCGTCCAGCAACCCCACGCGCAGGTAGTCGCTTGCCACCTCCACGTAGCTCTGCGGCTCAGCCCGCAAGGTTCCGGTGAAGAGGCCGTCGTCTGCTTCGAGGAGCCAGAGCTCGGCCAGGGCCAGGTGCTCCAGGGGGTCGGCATCGAGGGCGTCCCGGGCCGCGGCGCTTGCTTCGCCAGTTCGGCCCTGACGTCGGCGGGCGGCCGAGAGCAGCGCCAGCGACCTGGCCAGCCCCGGCTGCCGGACCGATACTTCGACGAAAGCTTGCTCCGCCTCCACCAGGCGGCCCACCGAGAGGTGTAGTTCGCCGGCCAACTGCCAACCCAGCCAGGCATAGGCCGGTCGGACGGCCGCAGTCAGGGCCTCCTCCAGGGCCCGCTCCGGTTCGCCCAGCTCCCGAAGGGCCAGGGCCAGGTAGTAGCGAGCCAGGGCGTCCCTGGGGTCCCGGCTCAGCGCTGCTTCGAGGTCCTTCCGGGCCTCTTCCCACCGTCCGTGGTTCAGCCAGGTCATCCCCCGATCACGCAGGGCAGGCGAGAAGTGGCGGTCACGTTTCAAGGCGTTGTCGAAGTGGACGACAGCTTCCTGTTCGTCGCCCTGCTCCAGAGCCCGAAGACCCTGGTGGTGCTGGGCCCCGGCCGAGGAGCCACCGGCTGTGGGCTGCCTGACCGGTGGGCGCTGGGGTGAGGGTTCGGCCGTCACCTCCCAGTGGGCAAGTAGGGCGCCCCGGGCATCGACGACCTCCGCCCGAAGTAGTTTCCAAGGGCCCGGGAGTGCTGCGGTCCGCCTGAGGGCCGGCCCTGGGTTGAGATCGTGCGACCAAGTGGTGAGTTCCTCACCGTCCACGAGGAGCCGAACCGTGCAGCCCGGCAGCTCCTCGAAGGCCTGCACTCTGAGCACGGCCTGTCCGAGGCTACCCTCGGTGACCTGGGTCTCAAGATGCAGGGCCACCCGCTCGCTGGCGTAGTTGAAGGGACCCAGTTGCCAGACCGGGCACCAGTACTCCTTCCAAGAGAGGCTGGAGTGAGGTTCGAAAAGGGTGAGTTCCCCCTGGGTCTCGTGGGAACCGGCCTGGATCTCGATGTAGGCTCGGTCCTCGTCCGAGAGGAGCAGCTTCCAGACCAGTCCGTCCCCACCGCAGCCCCAGGTGAAGAACTTCTTCCCGGGCAGGATGTGACGGTCGGCCACGTGGGCCACGCCGAAGTCCCGCCCGTGATCGTAGTAGCCGAAGAAGTCGTAGGGGCAGTCCACGGTGAAGAGGTCGGTGGCGTGGAGGTGGTTCTTGTACCAGCGCTTGTCCACCCCGTCCTGGTAAGGGAAGGGGAGGTCCTCACCGAAGCGCCTGGCCGCCCGGGCGGGGGAGAGGAACTGGAGGTGCTCGTCCGTGGGCACGGCTGCGTTGATTTCCAGACGCCGGTGACCCGGGCGAAGCGTGATGACGACCGTCCAGCGCATGCGCTGTGTCTGCTCGCAGTCGCCCACGGCCACCGAAACGCTCCCGTCGTCGTGCTCGAACAGACGGGAGTCCACGGTGGAGAGGGTCATCACCGAGTGACCGCGGGGGAAGTTGAACTCCAGACCGAAGGCCGCCCAGGCGCCCCGGAGCAGCACGCGACCGGGCTTGATGACCCGGTTGAGGTAGAACATCTCCTCGCCGGCCAGCTTGTCGTGGGCTGAGTAGACGTGGCCGCCCAGCTCCGGGAGCACGATGACCTTCAGGTACTCGTTCTCCAGGTACACGGCCCGGTAGGTCACCTCCCGGCGGTCCCGGCGGAGGTCGTCGCGTAAGGTGTAGGGGTAGATGCACCTCCAACCGTCCAGCCGGAAGTCGGGGTTTCGACCCGGAGGACCCACCTCATAGGTGGGGATGACGAGGTCCTCTTCCCAGATGCGCGCCCTGGCCCCGTCCTTGCCCTGGCGCCGGCGGCGCCCCTTCTCCACAGCACTCATGGCAAACGCTTTCCTATCGCTGCACTCTTGGACGAAAACCGGGCGCACCCGGTGCGCCCACAAGGTTAGCACTCTATACACTGCCCGAGAAAACTGTCCAGCCTTTTCATCGGCAAGGGCCCTTTTTCTGCTCGAACCCCACCGCTGGACGGTTCGGCCCTTCGCCAAGCTCCCGTCCACAGGCTTGCCCGCCGTAGCCTCGGCGAAGGAGGGCTCAGGGCAGGCAGGGCAGGCTCACCACCAAGTCCATACCGCGCCGGGTGCTGCTGAAGGCCCGTCGGGGCGGTCTCGGTGTGGTGACCGGCACCGGGCACCTGCCCAAGGCCGTCGCCGTGGGTGAAGGGAGCCTTGCCACCGGAATAGGCCCGGCGCAGGAGGTGATTATGCCGTCTGACCGTTCTCGGGCACCTTCGCTGCCGGGGTGTTGACGTCAGAGGGGTTCTTCTGGTGCCTCCCGGTCCATCCCCAGGGCCTCTCTGACCTTCTGCAGGAGCGTTTTGGGGCTGGCGGGCTTGTCGAGGAAGATGTCCACGGGCAGCCAGGTCTCGTTGGGGGCAAAGCGGTAAGGCACCTGCTTGACCTCGTGCACGGCCGTCAGAAGAAGTATGGGCAGGTCGCGCATCTCCAGGTCCTGGCGGATCTTCACAGCCAGGTCAAAGCCCTCGTAGTCAGAGGGCATAAGCACGTCCAGGATCAGAAGGTCCGGCCTCTCGGACTGCACCATCTGCAGGCCTTCTTCCGGGCCCCCAGCTTCGCTGACCTCGAAGCCCGCGGGTTCGAGAACCATTCGGCACACTTGGCGAAAGTCGGCGTCGTCGTCCACAACGAGGACCTTGGGCATCTCTCGTTCCTTTCAAGACAGTGCCCGTTGCACGTCGGAGCTCTTTGGAGTCAAGCCCCGTCAACCTCCCGACGGGTGACCGTCAGTTACCTCATACTGCTGATGGCCGACTCAGCGGCGTTGACGAACTGGGAGGACACGGGAGAGGCCGTCAGCGCCGGGTGGGTCCCGGTCTGGAACATGGCGATGTCCTCGGCGGTCATCCGTCGCTGGATGCAGGCGCTGATGGCGTTGATGAGCTCGCCGGCGGCGGTATCGCCCATTATCTGTCCGCCGAGGAGGACACCGGTATGCTTCTCAAAGACGAGCTTCACCTTCATCGTCTTCATCCCCGGCATACAGTCCGGGTGTCGGTTGGGGGCCTCGGCTACGCCGGTGACGTAGCTGTAGCCGTGGCGGTCGGCCAGGGCTTCGGTAAGGCCGGCGGTGGCGAAGGCCGTGTCACCGATGCAGGTGGACCAGACGCCGATTGTGCCGATGTTCTCCCGGCGGGTCTCGAAGAGGTTGGCCCCGGCGATGCGGGCCTCGGCCGTGGCGATGGAGGCCAGCTTGAGTGGCGAGGGCTTCCCGCCGAAGAAGGACACCTTCTCGGCGCAGTCGCCACAGGCGAAGATGTGCTCGTCCTCGGTCCTCATGGTGCGATCGACGGCGATGCCTCCCGTGGACCCCAACCGTAGTTCGCACTGCCGGGCCAGCTCGATGTTGGCCGTGACACCGATGCCCATGATGACGGCGTCGGCCTCCAGCTCCTGGCCGGCCGAGAGCTTGACCTCGGTCACACTGCCGTCACCCCCAAATCTCTCCACCTTGGTGGAAGTGAGGATGTTCACGCCCCGGTCTCGGAGGATGCTCTCGGCCTGACAGCAGAACTCCTCGTCGTAGGCCAGCATCAGGCAGTGGGGGAGCAGCTCAACGATGGTCACCTGCTTGTCCGCCCCCTTGTTGCACTCGTCGGCGAACTCCACGCCGATGAACCCGCCTCCGACCACGACCAGGCTGCTGACGTGGTCCAGGGCCGACAGCAGGCTCTTCAGCAGAGACACGTCCTTGGCGATGGTGAAGATGTTGTCCTTTTCGAAACCGGGGATGGGAGGCATGAGGGGGAGGGACCCCGTCCCCAGGATGAGCTTCTGGTAGCCTACAGTCTCGCCCGTGTCCATCCTGAGGACGCGCTTCTCCCGGTCGATCTCCTTGACCTCGGCCACCATCAGGTCGATGGCGTGCTTCTCCAGCACGGTGTCGGGAATGAGGTTGCCGTCAGTGCTGCCGAAAGTGCCGAAGATGTAGGGGATGCCACAGGGGATGAGCACCTGCTCCTCTTTGCGAATGACCAGCGTCTCCTTCTCAGGGTAGTGTCGGCGGGCGGTGATGGCTGCGGTGAGTCCCGCAGCACTGCCCCCGATCACGACGACGTCAACACGTCTCATAAGGCACTCCTCCCTGATGAATAGCCCGTCGTTCTCTGAGCTTTTCTCCTGGCACTGACCCGGCCGATGAGGTAAAAGACCCCCTTCGGCTACGGTACTCAGTGTATCGCATCCACGAAGCGAGTCAAACGGGACTCTTGACATTACCCGGGAAAAGGAGGAGCCAGGATGATTATCGATTGTCACGTGCACTCTCGCGGGGACGTCACGGCCGAGGAGGTGCTGGCGAGCCTCGACGCACAGGGCGTGGACCGGGCGGTGGTCTTGGCACCCAGTGGCAACCGGGCTGGGGCCAAGGTGCGCGAGCACACCGACTTCATCGCCAAGCTGGCCTCGGAGACCGGTGGCCGGGTCATCCCCTTCGCCTTCATCGACTGTTCCTACGAGGGTGCCGTCGACGAGGTGGAGCGGGCCGTTGCAGAGAAGGACATCAAGGGCATCAAGATCATCCCCGACCACTGGTACCCCTGGAGCGACGAATGCCAGAAGGTGTATGAAAAGGTCCAGGAGATGGGTGTGCCCATCCTCTTCCACACCGGCATCCTCTGGAGCTACGGCGACACCAGCCGGTTCTGCCGACCGTGTGAGTTCGAGATCATGATGGAGTATCCGAAGGTGCGCTTCGCCATGGCCCACATCGGCTGGCCCTGGACGGACGAGTGCCTGGCCGTGGCCGGCAAGATCATGCACATGCGCCGGGGCCGGAAGCTCGAGGGTCCCCAGGCCTTCGTGGACCTCACCCCGGGAACCCCGCCCATCTACCGGGAGGAAGCCGTCCGCCGGGCGCTCGCCTACGTGGGCGAGGACCTGCTGCTCTTCGGCAGCGACGGCCGGGCCGGCGGCAGCGGCAACCGTGTCCTGGAGCGTGACAAAGAACTCTTCGAGCAAATGGACCTCTCCCAGGAAACCCAGGACAAGATCTTCTACAAGAACACCCTGGTCTGGCTGGGGGAGGAGTAGGAACACAGCTTCAGAGGCGTGAGCCACGTCGGCGCCAGCCCGCTGCTCACG
>CAZIBA010000123.1:0-2903 GCA_964536795.1 uncultured Planctomycetota bacterium
CAGATGCAAAGGCTTCGTAATCCCCGTCATCCCGAAGACGCTTTCTGATGGCACGCGGAGAGCCAAGCTCACGCAAGTGCAAGTACTCCAGCTTCACGGAGGCGGCCTTCTCGGCAAGCGCGCTCTTAGAGAATCCCCTCTTCCTGCTGAGTGGCAGTTCGCGGACGTCGATGAGCACGTCAACGTGGTGCCTGGCGAGCTCGCCCATGAGTTCTTCCACGCATCGCCCCTCGTAGCCCACCGTGAAGAGGTCTACACTGGGTTGACTTTCGCTTGCCTTCACAAGGCTGGCCTTTCCTACCCAGGATGCGGCCCCAGTGACTGTCGAGCCCACAGGCATTACATCTACACTGTCCCTATCGACTGCGCAGGGACTGTACCTTAGGGCCGAGCGGGCAAACCGGTCTTGCCAACCGTCGGACCCTCGGCCTCTCTCGGCCAGACCTGTCGTAGTCTCTACCGACAGGCGCTAAAAGCCTCGGCCCAGGGCTTTCTTGGCTCGGCTGGCGGTGCTGGCGGCGAGGATGATGGTGCTCTTGCCCTTGCCGGTCGCTGAACCGTAGACGTAGTCGATGTTGACCCGCTTCTTGGCCAGCTTGGCGCAGGCCTTGGCCACGGCGCCGGGCACGTTGGCCATGCTGAGGGCGAGGACATCCTTGCTGGTAGCCGTCACGCCCATCTCCCCAATAACCTTGAGAGCGGCCACGGCCTTGTCGGCCACCAGTCTGACCACGCTCACCGTGGTGGACTCGACCACCGAGATGGCCACGATGTTCACCTTGGCCTTGGCCAGTGCCGAGCACATCTTGGCCAGGCTGCCCGGCGTGTTGGGCAAGGCCACCGTAATCTCTTTCACCACCTTCATCCCTTCGCTCCTTTCGAGCTGAGGTGAGGGGGAAACAGGACCTTTGACCGCGCCTCAGTTCCGACCGTACCGTAAACCTGCAGGGCGGCACTTGGCAAGAAAAAAGGCGAAGTTCGCGCCGACCGCGCTCACACCTGCCCCGCAGGGGAAGGTGAGGGGTCGTCGGAGCGCTACTCGACGTCTTCCAGGTCGGCCTTCAGGCGGAGGAGTCGGAGGATATCTCGGCGGGTGACGATGCCGACGAGGTGGCCGTCCACGACCACGGGGATGCGACCGGCATCGTACTGCGACATGCGGGCCAGTACGTGCATGGCGTCGGTGTCGGGGGTGACGGCGTAGTCGACGGCCCGGGCGTCCATGGCCTGGGCGGCGGTGGTGGTTGCCCAGCTCTCGCGGGGGACGGCGCGGACCTCGTCCAGCGTGAGCATCCCCTCGAGCCCCAGGGGTCCGCAGATGGGGAAGCCGTCGAAGCGGTGGGTCATAAACCACTGGTCCACGGCCTCCTCCAGGGTGATGTCACCGGGAACGCAGACCACCTCCCGGGCCATCAGGTAGCTCACGGGCACCCCCTCCAGGGCCCTGCGAACGAGGAGCTGTTGGTAGCTGGACTGGGCCGCGCTGCGCAGGAACCAGCCGACGAGGGCCATCCAGATGCCCCCCAGGGCCCCGCTCACCACCAGGAAGATGCCACCAACGATGAGCATCAACCCCACAAAGGACCCCACCGAGCTGGCAACGTAGGTGGCCTTGCGCAGGTTCCCCGTCCGCCACCAGAGCAGGGCCCGGAACAGGCGCCCGCCGTCCAGCGGAAACCCGGGGACGGCGTTGAAGGCCAGCAGCACCAGGTTGATGAGCATCAGGTAGTAGACCACCGCCCAGACCGCCGTCTTCTCCGGAAGCAGTCGGGACACCAGCAGGCAGAGCAGGGCGATGGACGCCGTCACCACCCAACCGGCCACGGTGACCTCGGCCTCGGCCCGTGGGCTCCTCGGCTCTTCACCGATCTGAGCCACCCCGCCGAAGAGGAAGAGGGTGATGCCCTTGACCGGGATGTTGTGGTGCAGGGCCAGCAGGGAGTGGCCTAACTCGTGAAGCAGAACGGAGACGAAAAGGAGCAGCGCAGCCGTCGCCGCCATCACCCAGTAAAGCCCCCCGGAAAGCCCCGGGGCCAGGTCCTCGAACACCCCCCGCAGAGCGAAGGTGACCAGGCCGAAGATGACGAACCAGGAGATGTGCACCCGCACGGGCATAGCGAAGACCGTAACCAGTTTGAACGAACGCCCGTTCACGCTTCCGTCCTTCGCTGTCTCTTCTCCATCCGAGCGGCCGCGTCACCCCCGCCGCCAAAGGGCCGGAAGCCCCTTCACCCGGCCTGCGGAGAGTTGCACCCCAACGACGTCGAGCCGGGGAGCCGGAACGCTCGGCCTCAGCGGGTGAGCAGGACCGGACAGTCGCAGGCCTCGAGCACCCGCCGGGTGTGGCTGCCCAGAAAGACCTCCCGGAGTCGGCTTTCCCCAAAAGCCCCCATGCTCACGAAGCCCACCCCGGCCGCCTCCAGCTCGGCGACGATGGCCTTTGACACACTCCCCTTCTTCCAGACCAGGCGGGCCTCCAGACCGTGGGCGCTCAGGTAGTTCCGGGCCTCCTTCAGGAGGGGTCGGGCTTGGTCCTCCTCGTCTCTGACGGTGAGGACGATGAGGTCCAGGTGGCGGCTCTCGGCGAAGACGCAGGCCACGGCCAGGGCCGTGTTGGCGGGGTGACGCCCGTCGTAGGCCACGATAATGGGGCCGCAGAGCTCGTGGACACTGGAGATGAGAACGGGCTTGTTGGTGTGGTGAAGCACGTCCTCGGCCACGCTCCCCAACTTCCGCTCCTCCGGGTCGGTGCTCAGGCCGGAACGACCCATGCTCACCAGGTCCACCTCGTGACCCATCCGGACGATGCGGTCGGCGGGCCGGCCCCGCACCGTCTCCAGGGCGCCGGCCGAAAGCCCCATCTCCCGGCACAGGGCGCTGAAGTGCTCGCTCACCCGCTCCTG
>CAZIBA010000123.1:2913-4394 GCA_964536795.1 uncultured Planctomycetota bacterium
CTCCGCCGGGAAGTCATAGCCCGTGGTGACGGACGGACTCACCAGCACCGCCGGTGGCACCGTGGCCCCCACCGGCGTCCCCGGGGTGACGGGCAGGGCGGCCAGCCGGGCCCGTTCGGCCGAATCGTCCACGAAGAGTCCTCGCAGGCGCGCCCCGAACCAGCCGGCGACGATGGCCGCGTTCCGGGCCGCCACCTGAGCCGGCTGGGAACCATCCACCACGGCCAGTATGCTCTTGATCATTCCGGGTCCTTTCCCGGGGCTTCCCGATCATTGGGGGGTGACTCAGCGGTCACTGAGCCGGTCCCCTCCTTGCGGTCGTCGTCGCCGGCAGGGGCTTCCTGGATGGGTATGCGCCGGGCCTCTCGCCGGGGGAGCACCAGGGTCAGCACACCCTCCTGGACGGCGGCGTCCACCCGATCTGCATCCACCACCACGGGGAGCACCAGGGAACGCTGGAAACGGCCCACCCGTCGTTCCCGTCGGTGAATGATGCTCCCGGAGGGAAGCTGCACGACCGACCGACGACCTTCGATGGTGACCACGTTCCCGGTGACGCTCACGTTCACGTCCTCCCGGCTCACCCCGGCAAGCTCCACGTGCACGACGAAGCCTTCGGCCGTCTCGTAGATGTCGCAGGCCGGCTCCCAGGGCGCGGCCGCCCGCGCCTGGGGGAAGAGGTGGTCCAGCATCAACTGCAGCTCGGAGGTGAGCGAGCGCAGCGGGTCGGGGGGACGGCTGGGCCGATCTTCCTCAGTCATTCTGGCATCCTCGTCCATCTCCGTCCCTCGCTGGGGGACGGCCGCCGCCGCGGCCGCTCACACCTGCACGTCCGGGGACTCCGGCACGTCGCCATCGTCGCGCTGGCCGGCCCCGCCGACCTGGCCCGGCCCGGCCCCGTACTCCTTCCAGGCCTCGGCCAGGCGCTTCAGTGCTTGATCGACGCAGTGGTTGACCGTGCCTTCGGGGTAAGCGCCATCGGCCTGGCGCTCGCCGGCGGGCAGCCCGGTCAGAAGCGCCAACCCCTCCTCGATGCGGTCCACGGCGTACACGTGGAACTTCCCCTCCTTCACCGCGTCCACGACGTCCTCCCGGAGCACCAGGTTGTGCACGTTTCGGCTGGGGATGATGACCCCCTGTTCCCCGGTCAGCCCCTGGACCCGACAGGTGTCGAAGAAGCCCTCCACCTTACGGGTGACGGCGCCCACGGGCTGGACCTCACCGTGCTGGTTCACCGAGCCGGTGACGGCCAGCGACTGTCGCAGAGGGAGTCCGGAGATGCTGGAGAGCAGGGCGTAGAGTTCGCTGGAGCTGGCCGAATCGCCTTCGATCTCCTCGTAGGACTGCTCGAAGCCCAGAGAGGCGCTCAGGGTCAGGGGCTTGTCGTGGGCGTAGTGACCCCCCAGGTAGCCGGTGAGGATCATCACCCCCTTGTTGTGGATGCGGCCGGCCAGCTTGACCTCGCGCTCGATGTTGACCAC
>CAZIBA010000123.1:4404-6538 GCA_964536795.1 uncultured Planctomycetota bacterium
GCCCGACCCACGAAGCTCCGGGCGGTGATACGGGTGGGTTTGCCGAAGGCGTAGTCGCCCAGGGAGATGATGGCGATGCCGTTGACCTGGCCCACGGCCTCGCCCTGCGTGTCGATCATCAGGGTGCCCTCGGCGATGAGTTCGCGGATGCGCTCCTCGATGCGGTTGGCCCGGTACTCCTTGGCGACCACGGCCCTTTGGACGTCGTCGGCCTGCACCAGTTCGTGTCCGTTTCGCCGGGACCAGTAGCCCGCCTCCCGCACCAGGTCGGCCACCGCCGAGAAGGTGCTGGCCAGCTTCTTCTGGTGCTCCACCATCCGGGCCCCGTAGCGGACCACGGCCAGCACGGCCTCCCGGTCGAAGTGGGGGAGGTCCTCCTGCTGGACCCGGCTGGCGACGAAGCGGGCGTAGTTGAGGATGTTGGCGGTCTCGGCGTCGATCTGGTTGTCGAAATCCACCTGCACTTTGAAGAGCTTGCGGAAGTCCTCGTCGTAGGCGTAGAGCAGCATATAGAGCAGCGGGGTGCCGATGAGGACCACCCGGAGCCCCAGGGGGATGGGTTCGGGCTCCAGGGTGACCGTGGAGACCAGACGGAACTGCTGGTTGATGTCCTCGATCCTGATGGCCTGGGCACGCAGGGCCCTCTTCAGACCGTCCCAAGCCATGAAGCCCAGGAGCACGTCCCGGGCCGAGAGGATGAGGTAGCCCCCGTTGGCCCGGTGCAGCGACCCACCCTTGATGAGGGTGAAGTCCGTTGTCATGGCCCCGAACTGGGCCCGGTGCTCGATGCGACCGACGAGGTTGTAGTAGGTGGGGTTGTTCTCCACCACCACCGGGGCCCCCTGCTCGGGGTCGTTGCTCACCAGCACGTTCACCCGGTAGCGCTCCCAGGGATCGCGTCCCATCGGCAGTGGCAGCCCCATCAGCACCCGCGGGTGTTCTTCCTCCTCCTGGCCATGGAGGAAGTCGTGGAGGTGCCCCAAGATGTCCTCCTCCACCTCCTTCAGGTAACCGACCACTTCTTCGTTCTCGCGGTAGCGGTCGGCCAGCTCCTTCAGGAGGTCGCCCAAAGCCAGCAGGGCCACCCGACGGTCCAGCTCCTGGGCCTCCCCCTTGACCTGCTTCTCCAGGGTCCGCAGCTTGCGCATGGAATCGGCGATGGCCTGGCGCAGTTCCCGGCCTTCCCGGTCGATGCGCTGACGGGCCTCCTCGTCAAGCTGCTCGTACTTCTCCGGGGTCAGGGGTTCGTCGTCGATGACCGGGATGATGCCGAACATCTGTCCGGCCTGCTGGACGGTGAAGTTGCGCTGGCGGGCCAGTTCCTGGAGCCTGCCGAACTCCTCCTTCTGGACTTCCCGAAGCCGCTCGCTGAGGGCGCTGCGCTCCCTGCGATAGGCCTCTCCCTCGAAGGCCCGTTCCAGCCGACGGCCCACCTCCTGGACGACTTCGGCCATGTCCTCCTGGAACCGGGCCCCTCGACCGGCCGGCAGCTCGATGGCCCTGGGGGAGTTGGCCACCTCAAAGTTGTGGACGTAGCACCAGTCGGGAGCCGGGGGCTGCTCGGCCGCCCTCCTGCGCACCAGCCCGGTGACCGCGGTGGTGCGACCCGTCCCCGGAGGCCCCATCACGAACAGGTTGTAGCCGAAGCTGGGGATGGAGGTCCCGAAGTCGATGGCCTCCATGGCCCGGTCCTGACCCACGATGGTATCCAACGGCTCCAGCTCGGCGGTGGAGCTGAAGTCCAGCCCGGCACCGTCGTAGCTGGGACCCAACTGCTCGGGCCCGACCTCGAGACGCTCGCTGATCGTGTCCTTCGACTTCAAGCAGCACACCTCCACGTAGGCCAGGCCGCAAACGGGTTCCGGAGGAGCCATTCCTCCGGCCCCTCCCCCACCGGCCCCCTCCGGTCGGCACCACGGCCGCCCCACCCCCGCTGCCGGGCGGCCGGGCCGGCAAACTACTCCTCGATGGTGATGGCCTCGACGGGGCAGTCCTCGGCAGCGTCTTCGGCGCTCTCCACGGCGTCCTCGGGGATGGAGCGGCCTTTCACCCTGGCTACGTCGTCGTCATCGCCCATCTCGAAGACCTCCGGGCAGGCGTCCACACACAGCCCACAACCGGTGCACAGACCAGC
>CAZIBA010000124.1:0-2323 GCA_964536795.1 uncultured Planctomycetota bacterium
TCCCTATCGGCCCAAGGCCAGGCCGACGCTGGAGGACCTGGAAGAGGGCGTTGCTGCCGCCGAACGGTCGGCGGCCGATTACCAGCCGACGGAGGACGCCTACGCGTTCGGATTGCGCGCCCTCAGTCTGCTCGGGGACGACTATGCCATCCGAACCGGCGCCGTCAGTCTGGGCATTCCTCTGGTCAACACCGACGTCTGGCTCGAGGCCATGCTGCTGCGACGAGACGTCGTCGCCAGGCACCTGGACGTCCAAGTCGAACACGCCAGACGCACCGTTCCCTTCCTGGCGAAGCGTGGTCTGTGCTACCTGTTCGGGGGCCTGGACTTCGCCTCCAATGAAGGCCCCATGTATTCACCTCAAATCTTCCACGAGCTGCTTCGTCCGCGCATCGAGCGGATCTCTGAGATCTGCGAGCAATCTGGATGCTACCACCTCTACGCCAGCGATGGGGACCTCTGGCCGGTGGCTGATGACCTGTTCGGCGAGGGAGGGGTGCACGGCTACTACGAGATCGACCGCCGGGCCGGTATGGACCTGGGCAGGCTGCGAAAGCGCTTCCCCGAAGTCACCCTCATCGGCAACATCAGCTCGCACACCGTCCACATGGGAACACGCCAGGAGGTCGTCGAAGAAGCACGCTCCTGCCTGGAGGAGGCCAAGCGAAGCAACGGCATCATAGTGGGTATCTCCAACGCCTTCGTGCCCGGAACACCCATGGCGAACGTCGAGGCCGTCCTGGAGACCATCAGAGAGCACCGGTAAGCCGAGCCTGAGCCACAACATGGGCTAAGACGCAAACACCCGAAGCCGAACGAGCTCAATACCCTCAGCCCCCTCCAGCCCGTCAACCAGCGCGTGCTTCACCGTGAGCTCCAAGCGACCACGGGTATCGACCACGTCCCCCAATCGCAGCGTGCGGGCGAACCGTCCTCCCGGCCCCAGGTAGGCGTGAAGCACGGGCACTCGCCTCTTGTCCGTCACCCAGGCGAGGTCGGCCAGGAAGCCACCCCCGGCTTCGTTCCTCAGGCCCACGTCCACGACGGAGCCGGGACCGAGCTTGAGGTCGGCCGGGAGCACCAGGAGCGACGTGGCCGTACCGCTCACGTTCGCGTGCACCCCATCTCCACTCTCCACAAAGGCCCGGCCCGAGTCGCGCGCAGTGAGCCGTTGCCGCGTCCCATCCCAGAGCACCCGCGCCTGTCGGCAGCGACCTAACTCGGCGACGGCATCGAAGAGGAGACGACCGCGCCTCCGAGCCTTGGGGCGAGACCCGTACACTCGGGATCGGCGAAGTTCCTTCAGTGCCCGGGCCAGGGACAGGGCCTGGGCTGTGGGCTGCTCCGAGCTGAGGGGCAGACGGTCGCGGCCGAGGACCTCACCCAACGCCTTCACCATCGAATGGAGGTCCCTCACCCAGACTACTCCGGGCAGGCCAACCAGACGCTCGAACAGGTCGGGGCGCCCTCCCGGGTACACCGGCTTCCCCAACACCACCACCTTCCCCCCGCCGCGGACGTACTGCGTCAGCTTGCGATAGAAAGCACCGTCGTTCCGCTGAGGTGTCTCTTCGATGACCAGGACCACGCCGAAGCCAGCAGCCTCGGGGATTGCGTCCCCACTAAGCAGCTCGTACCGCAGACCAGCCTTGATGAGCGGGCCCAAGAGCTTCAGCCTGTCAGGTGGGAGTCGCCGTGGGGCCAGGTCGGGCGGTCCCACCTTCCGCCTCCAGAGGTCACAGCGGGCGACCACCAGTACGTCGCCCTGACGCCTGGCGAGCTCGTCCTCCGGTCGAAGGACGTCGTTCACCACGGCTGCGGCCAGGAGACAGGTGTGGGTGCGCCCCCGGTAGGCGACCTCCCGCCAGCGCTGGAAGGACGCCGGCGAGTCCGCGCCAGAGTGCTCGACAATCCACGACGCTTCCAGTGGGTAAAGGTGGAAGTAATGGTCGTGGAGGATGTATCGGTAGGTCTCCGTTGCCGACGCCTCGCAGCCACCCGGCGCAGCCGCCAAGCTTCGCTTGCCTCGACGGTAAGCGGGGCCTGACCGAGAAAAGCTTCTCTCGGACGCGTCGGTCGTGCAGTACGAAAGAGGCGGTGCCTCCAAGCTTCGCTTGCCTCGACGGTAAGCACGGCCTGCCCGAGAGAAGTCTTTGTGTGGACGCGTGGGAGGGGCAGTACGAAAGAGGCGGTGCCTCACGATGCGCGCGTTCAGGGCTTCGGGAACCCGCTTGAGAGGAAACCGCTGGGCGGTGTGGTAGGGATGCGGGTCGTAGAAGGGCCCGCCCCGCTTGATCCATTCCGGGACATGGGCGAGGTCGTC
>CAZIBA010000124.1:2333-6514 GCA_964536795.1 uncultured Planctomycetota bacterium
GCCCTTGTAAGCCGTCAGGTACTCGCACTGGTGGGTGACCAGGCCCATGAGAAAGGCGAGGAGCTTGTGGTTGCCCGCTTCCCAGGCCTCCCGCGCTCGGCGGACGTACCAGTCCGGTGCGTAGGTGGCGTGGCTTTCCATCCAGCCGCGGTCACCCGTGAAGCCCCAGGAGATGACCTCGTCGATCAAGCTTCGCTTGTCCCCACGGTAAGCACGGCTTGCCCGAGAAAAGCTTCTCTCGGACGCGTCGGTCGTGCAGTAGGAAAGAGGCTGTGCCTCTTCGGCGATGTAGGAGAGTGCCCGACGAAGGAGGGCGTTCACCCGTCGGCGGTCCAGAGAACCGTCGCCTCGGATGTACCTCATAACCTCGGTGCTTGACAGTATCTTGCCGATGGCGTCGGGCCAGCCTGCTCCGACCTGCGCGTAGCGCAGGTGGCACTGGATGAGGGGACGGAGACGCGGATGAAGGGCGGGCAAACAGGCCACTGGGATCGTGGGATGCGTCCTGCCGCCAGCCACCTAACTCGTCTCCCTGCCCGGGAATCGGGCACGCGCATCGAGCCGCACCTCGGCGACCAGCAGCTCCGCCTGGTGGACGCCTTCGTGCTGGGAGCCAGCCACGAACAGCTCCCAGGGCAGCTCCTCGATGGCGAAGTGCCGACGTTGCTCACGGGCAGCCGTCTCAACCACGCAAGCACGACGGCCACCGGCCACGGCCTCGACCACTCGGGCACCACCCCTGGACCGTCTCCAGGACACCTGCACCGCCATCCACTTCGACAGGTCAAGCCGGTGGGGGAACTCCAACTCGCTCCGCAACACCTCGCCTTTCGAGGCCGATTCGACGACCAGCCCGACTTCGTCCACCAGGGTGACCGAAAGCCAGTGCTCGCTGTGGTGGAAGACGGTGGCCAGGCGCTGTTCCCCTCCTGGCCGACGTGAGCCCGCCCGCTTCAGCACCATGCCCAGAGCTCCCCGGCGGAGCCAGTCCCGCCGAGGCAGGTGATAGAAGAGGCCGGACTCCGCCCCCCGCAGGTCCACGAACCCCCGTCCACTTCGGTCCCGGCCCAGGCGCCAGCCCTCACCGCGCGGCCAGGGGTCCTCGCCCACCCGGGCGACGGCTCCGTCCCCCAAGCGCACTAAGAGCGCGGCCCCGGGTGCTGCAGGCAGCATCGACCTTGGCCGAAGGCGACGGGCCGCCCTTCCCCCAGGAAGCATCCAGATGGGGTTGGCGTAGAACCAGGCCTGGCCCCGACGACCTGTGTAGGGCTCCTCCACGTCCTCGGCCAGGCCACGGGAGCGGACGTAACAGCGCCTCTTCACCGTCGGCAGCTCCAGGTAGGCCGAACGCCAGGGGCCGTCGGACGCCAGCTCGGTCCACGAGAAGCGCTTCTCCACCCGTGGTCGGCCGCTCACGTCGGAGATGATCTCCACCCAGGAGAGCGGGCGGTTGGGGAGCAGGCTCAACTTGACCCACGGCCTCGCCCCCGCAGGCAGAACCAGCTCCTCACCCATCATTGCCCAGCGGCCGCCGGCCAGGACGGTGAAGTCCAGCCCCTCGATGATGCGTCCCTGCACCAGGTACATGCAGCCCGACCGGAAGCCCTGCATCACGCCCCGGTAGGAGCGTTCGGGACAGTAGACCACCTGACGGTCGAACTCACCCGGCCAGCAGTCGGCGGAGCCCTTGGATATGTGGTGATGGAAGTCGCTCTCGGCGGTGAGGTGCCAGCGACGACCCTGATGAAGCAGGGCATCCCACTCCCCGCCCACCTCAGAGGCCAGCCTGGTGACGTGGCCGCCCGGCGAAGACCAGGCCTGATGACCCCCACCGGCGAAACCGACACAGACGTCCGGGTAGCGGGAAAAGGCCCGCAGGTGCTCGAGGGTGAACGGAGGCCGGGCACCCGGGTGGTTGAGAACCGCAATGGGCTTCTCCCCAGCCACCTGCTGGCCTCGGAGGAAAGTTAGGGCCGCGCAGACGGCGCGGAGCCCATCCCGCCGGGCCGTGGGCGAGTTGCCGTCGAACCCCCTCAGGAGTCGGCGGAGCACGGACGCTTCGTTTCGGCCGCGGGAGACGAAGGTGGTGACGTGCTTGCCCACCGGCGGTTCCCATTCCACGCCGTTGAGGATGAGCACGTTGGGGAAGCGTCGGCGCGCCTCGGCCACCTCAGTCGGCTGGGCCCGGATCAGGTCCGGATCGTGGGAGTGATTGGTCACCACCAGGAAGTCCACAAAGGGTCGGCTGTGGGCCGCGATGGTGGAGAGGTGTGGGATGCTGGGTTTCCGGTGGAAATGCAGTTGCCCATGGAGCCAGATGCCCGATTCCCGCCAGGGGTGAAGGTGCGCAGCCATAGGTTGCGTCCCACCGGGTCAAAGGGATGCCAACTCCGTCCAACGCGAAGAGAGCACTCTACTCGGGACCCCCGCCGTGGTCAACCGGCAGAGGCATCACGGACGCGCAAAGACAGCGACCAGCACCAGCACGTCGTCCGCGAGGGACACCTTCGCATTGAACTGGCTGACGTGGGCGTACACGCGCTCAGGGAACCCGGGCTCAGTTCCGTGCTGGCGCAGGTACTCGGCCAGGCCGGCGACGTCGAACTGCTCGCCCTCGGCGTTCTCGACCTCAATGGCCCCGTCGGTGTAGGCGACCAGGACACCGCGCCGGGGCAGGGCCACGGTGCTCTCCTCGTAGTCCTGAGGCCCCAGTGCACCCAGGAAGGGGCCGTGTGAACCCAACTCCTCGACCTGGCACGCCTCCGCGTCAAGCAGAAGGAGTGGAGGATGACCGGCATTGCTGTAGCACAGTTCCCAGCGCTCGCCGTCAAGGACCCCGTAGACGGCCGAGGCGAAGCTGTCGGCCACGGTGAGCTCCTCCAGGTGCTGGTTGAGGGCGGTCATCACCCGCCCGGGTTGGGCGGCCAAGTCGGACAGCGTGGTCAGGTGAGAGCTCAGCACCATCGTGTAGAGGGCTGCGGAGACACCGTGCCCGCGCACGTCGGCCACCAGGAAGGCGAAGGTTCCCTGGTTCGACGTGCTCACCACGCCCTGAGCCTGTCGAAGGGCGGGACTCACCTCCGCCACCCAGTAGAAGTCACCACCCACCAGGTCGTGGGGGTAGTAGCCCACCTCAAAGGCGACCTCCTGGGTGCCAGGAAGCTCCCCGGGCAGAATGTGCCGCTGCACCCGCTGGGCGAACTCCATGTCCGTCAGGCGTACGCGTTCGTCCCGGAAGACCTCGATGCCACCAACCACCTGCCCCCCTTCGTCCCGAAGTGGGGCCACGCTCGTTGATACCGGCATCCGACGACCGTCGGCCCTTTGGGCATAGACCAGGACGGGCTGGTCACTGGGATTGCCGGTGCGCATCGAGCGGGCCAGGGGGCAGAGGTCACTTTCGCAGAGCTTGTGGCCGTGAGCATCCACGTGTTCCAGGATGCTGTCCCGACAGCGGCGACCGACCACGTCGTCGGCGCGCCAGCCCGTCATCTCCTCCGCCCGTCGGTTCCAGAGCAGGATGCGCCGATCGCGGTCGGTGAGGTAGACACCGTCGTTCAGGTAATCCAGTACCTGCTTGAGTCGGCTGAGGTCCAGCGGAAAGCTGTCCATCTGTCAGTCCCACTTCTAAAACCAGAGGTCCCACGACCACCCCCCGACGGACTCCCATTGTAACAGAGCGGGGCACGGCGGTGAAGACTCGACCTCGGGGGGCGGCCGAAACGGAGCGCTTTTCGCTTGCCGTCCCGTGGGCTGCGGAGTAGCGTACGCAGAGGCGTCCGTTCACCCGTGCCACTGCGGGTGCAGTTCTTCGCAGTCCCCCTGGCAGGTCATACGACCCGTGTGGGAGGAGCTTACCAGATGAACGAGGTGGAGCGCCTGTTGGGGCGTGACGGGGACAAACTTCGGGGGTTGGGGCTGGCCGTGCGGGCTGGCTGGTGGACCTTCCTCATTGGCTGGCTCGTTGTCATCTACGCCTGGCTGATGGGACTCGTCGTCTTCAAAGCGGAGCCGGCGTGGGTGGCCGCGCTGTGGGGCGGGGTCAGCTTCGCCGAGATCAAGCCACTGTGGATGCGCATGCTGATGTTCCTCAAGCTCGCGTTGTTGGGGGCGTTCCTGGTCCTCATCTGGGCCACGCTCTGGCTGCGGGCACTGAGACGCGAGCACTCGGGAAGATAGGG
>CAZIBA010000125.1:0-6462 GCA_964536795.1 uncultured Planctomycetota bacterium
CACGGACACCATTGACATCCCACCCAAGGACGGCCTCATACTCGTCAGGAAGGCCTCCGATGGCAGCGTCTACAAACCCTGGAACCCAAACGACTACGCCCGGAAACCGTAGAGCCCAGAGCAAGGCCACTGTTGTACGACGTTTCAGAATAACCCGTTCGGAGCTCACCGGTTCTGACATGTCTGGCTTTGTTTATTGTGAGGCTGGAGGCTTGTTACCGACAACACCTGGGAGGGACCATGAACGGCCGACCGATAGAGCGGACCTATCTCCCCTTCACGCCGGACCAGTTGCGGACCCATTTCGCCTCCACCTCAGAGCATGGCGCAAATGAAGTGGCCGACCGCCAGCTACCGTATTACCTCGAAAGCGCCAGGCGCTACCAGGAATTCATGGCAGACCATCCTGACCGCCGTGCTCTCCCCATTTCCACGCTCAGGCTCCCTTGCCAGATTGAAAAGGACGAGCGCTTCTGGACAGTCACCTGCCTGATGGATTACTACTACAGTTCTGAGCGGCCCGCGCGTTTGAGCGCGCTGCTCAGGCGCGCGTTTGGCAACGTGCCTCCACTCGAAGACATCCAGACTTGGGAGGAGTGCTTTGCAGGAAGGCTCTACCTGTTCTTTGAGGTCAGCCTGCCATCGCCGTCAGGCTATAAGCGCTTGCTAAGAAAGAACTTGAGGGAAAGACAATTCATTCCCTATGTCGTCGATGCGGGCTTTGACCAAGCCAAGAATACGGTTCGCCTGGGCCTCGAAGGGCCGACTCACGTTGACGCTATGTTGCTGAATGCAGACAACGGCTTTGCGATCCTGTTCGAGGCCAAGGTACTGTCTGACATATCCTACCAAGTGACGTTTGATGCAACCCGAAACCAGATAGCTCGTAACATCGACGTAATGCTGGAGTCCAATCCCAGCCTACCTGAGCCTCTGAGCATCCGCGAACCAAAGCGCACGCTGTTCGTGATGCTGACTCCTAAGGTATTCCGCAGGTCTCCACACTCCCGGCTTTACGGCTGGCTGATAAACGAATACTACAACAGCCCTGATGCCTTGGCTCGGGACATCCCGCACCGGAAGTCTGAGCGATGGCCAGACATAGCGCGTCGGGTCGGATGGCTGACCTGGGAAGACAGTCAGGATGTTCTGCCCGGATCGTGTCCCTGGCTGGAACGACCTCGACCATCCCATACCAGTGGGGGCAGTGGAACTGCAGACGCCGAGACGTCGCAGGAGAAAAAGTAGGAGGATTATAATGGGTTCCTCACGGCGTGTCTTTGCGTCCTCCGTGTCTCTGCGGTGAACAATTGTTCAAGCTGGGCTCGGTAGCCGAACCAAGCGAAGTGTCCTGGCAAGGACGGAACAATGGCTGAAGTCATCCACATCAAACCCCATCACTTCCTGGATATCGTCAGGGACTTTGGGGCCGGTGCAGAGTTCACACCCAGCCCCTACGGGCACGCCGTGCACCTGGTGGCCGAGAAGGTGTTGGCCGACCGCCAGGTGATGTTGGAACTCGTCTCGGGCATCGACGATATCTGTGAGCCCTGCAAGAACCACGTGGACGGTCACTGCATCGACACCACCACGACCACAGGCCAGGTCACCAGCAAGGAGGAGTGGAACCTCACCATCGACACCAGGCTCTTTGGGCGACTGGGCCTGGCCGAAGGCGCCCGCATCCGCGCCGACGAGTTCTGCCGACTCACCCGTCAGCGCCTCTACCCCACCGGCGACGCCGAAGGCTCACTCATCTTCGACGTCTGGCGGGAAGCCGCACGCGAGAGGACCGCTCGCCGCGCCCGCGACCTCCTCAAAGGCATCGCCCTCTACCTGCACGAAACCCCACCGGGAAACTTGAGGCAAGGGGCTTAAGCCCCTTGCCAGTTCGATTCGGCAGGTCGCAGTGGCATCACGCGAATGTGCCACGCCCGTGCTCTTCAAAAGGCGCTACGGGTCTTTGTGGACGATGTGTTGGGTGCTTGGGGGGAGGGAGAGGAGGCCGGCTTTGAGGAAGGTGGGGTAGAGTTGGAGGTCGGCAAGCTCGTCGAGGCCGAACCATTGGAAGGTGATGGTGACGCCGTCGTCCTCGGAGAAGAACGGTTCCTGCTTGCTGTAAACATAGCAGTCGGCGGGGAAGGTCATGAGAAAGTAGAAGGCCAGCTCGTGGTACCGGTGGTCGTCGTGCTCAAAGAAGTTCTCGACTACCCACACCAGCCTTTCCACGTGGATGTCAACACGCAACTCCTCCCGCATCTCACGAGCCAACGTGGTCTGGGCCGGTTCCAGCAGCTCACCCCGGCCGCCGGGCAGGGCCCAGAAGTCGTCCTTCTCCCAGCGGTGAAGGAGCACCCGGTCACCATCAAAGGCTATGCCCACTACCCGGTAGTTGAACCTGACATGTCCTCGGTCAAAGGTAATGAGGCGGCTCATTCGCCCTCCACGTCCATCCACACAAGGGAACTCCAGACCACTTCGCTCGCGCTTAAGGCTGTCATCGTGCAGTAGGCACCGTGTCGCGTCGAGCTGCCCACTTCCACACGGCCCGGATGATGTAGATGTCGAGCGCAAGAATGACCACCACCGAGACGAGCGCGACGATCTCCCAGTAGTCCTTCCAGTGGTCGCTGGCCAACTGATAGGCAAGGTAGGCAAGAACCCCGTCCAAAGCCACGAGCGGGTAGAAAAGAGCAACCGCGACGGCCAGAGGCATGCCCACCAACCTGCCGGCCGAACTCCTGATCTTTGAAATGCCGATGAAACCCAAGGCCGTGGAGCCGAAGGGAGCCAGCAGGCCGAGCGGAAGGATCACAAGACGGGCAACTGTCACCCCAATGCCAATCGATGGTTGGTTCCCTGCCTCGACTATGCGCACGAAGAACATCCCCACCAGAACGAGCCCAAAGGGGGCCCACAGCGCACCGATGACAGGTAGCTTGCAGAGCTTAGCGGGAGGCTGCGCCTCCAGGTCCTCATCCTGCGGGGTCTGCGCTGCTGCCTGGCCGTACGATTCGGGTGGGTCCATCTCGGCCAGGACGGCCCGCACGTCCTGAAGAGTCGGTTGGCCTCCTGCGCGCTCACTTAGGGCTTCGTAGATGTGGGCTTCGATGCTCTCGAGCGTTTCCTCTCTCTCGTCAGGACACGCGGTCTCAAGATGAGGGCCCACCATCTTCAGGTACTTCGCGACCTCCGCTCTGATCTCTTCATCAGCCCCCATCGTCTTCTCCTCCCGTTACTCGGCGGCTCCGCACTTCTTCGATTGACCGGTTCAGCGCGTCCCAATATTCGCTCATCTCCCGAAGCCTGCTCTTGCCCAGAGCCGTGAGTGAGAAGTAGCGCCTGGGGGGACCCCCGGGAGAAGGCGTGGCTCGGACCTTGAGATAGCCCTCCTTGCGGAGTCGGCTCAGGATGGGGTAGACGGTGCTTTCAGTGACCGCCAGCTCCTCCACGGCCCGCAGGCGCTGAACGATCTCATAACCGTAGCCCTCCCCAGCATCCAGCAGGCTGAGCAGGCAGAACTCCAGCAGCCCCTTGCGCAGTTGTGTCACCCACAGCCTCATGACCGCTCCTCTGTATTGCGTACTACGCTCTACATAATAGCCGCATCCCTAAAGGCGTCAAGGGGGAAAACCTGAAATTCGCGAGAAAAATGAAGTGGCGAGCTGCCGAGCGTGCCTACGGCGGATCCACCCAGATGGGTGAGCTCCAGACCATTTCACCTCCGGCGAGGTCGATGCGGACGTAGTAACAGTCGGAACCGGCGCGGCCGGTGTCCTCGAAGGTGCGGTCGATTGACTCACCTGAGACCGCTTCGTGGACCCACTGCTGGCCCGAGCGGAAGATGGTGAGGGCCTCGAGTTCTCCATCGGCCTGGCAGGTCACCGAGACGTGTCGGGGAGAACCGGGCTCCACGGTGACCTCCGAGCCCATCGGGGAACCGTTCACCGTGAAACGCAGGAGAGACCGGTTCCCGGTGGTGGCGTAGCATCGGCGGTCGTGGAGGGCCTGCCAGACTGCTTCGCGGGTCAGTTCGGGGGCGAAGATGGCGGTGAGTCCGCCCAGGTAGGTTCGGCAGACCCGAGTCCAGTCGCTCAGGCCCGGGCGAGCCGAGTGGGTGTCGCTCCCTGCGGTCGTGCCCAGCGGGTAGCCCAGGGCAAGGGCGTCCTGGGCGAAGCAGTCCTTGTTGGTGGCGCTGGACTTCTGCAACTGTTTCCTGAGGTAGGGTATCTCACGAGGGCAGCCCGGGTACTCGGCCGAGCCGTGCTGGCTGTAGATTTCGAGCACCCGGTACACTTCCGGGTCGAAGCCGGACCAGTCGGCTCCGAAGTGGAAGTGGGGAACGATCATCCCCCCGACCTGCTTCACCTGCCGGGTGAGCTCGCGGGCGTCGGCCAGGTCGCCGTCGGTCCCGCGCAGTAGTGGCCCTTCGGGGCCGGGGTAGTAGACGTTCATGTCGCAGCGGCCGTTCCGGTACTCGAAGCCCAGGAGCGTCACGAAGCTCCCGGGTTCGTTGAAGTGCTCGGCCCCCTGCTTGATGAGCTCCCATTCCTCGTCGGCCAGTCGGGGGCCGATGTCGTCGTGGTCTGTGATGGCGGAGAAGTCGAGGGCGCCGATTTCGCGCGCGTACGTGTAGTACGCCTCAATCGTGCCCAGGCCGTCGGAGTGCCTGGTGTGCCCGTGGATATCACCCCAATAGATGCGAGTTTCCGGGGAGGCACCGCCTCTTTCGTACTGCACGACCGACGCGTCGGAGGGAAGCTCTTCTCCGGCAGGCCGCGCATACCGTCGAGACAAGCGAAGCTTGCTGGTGGTGTGGACTTTCGTCGGATTCGTCCTGGCTTCAAGGCCCCCGCTCTTGACCGATATCCGGGCAGTTACTCCCTTCGGCACGTGGAGGGAACGCTGCTCGACCGTTACTGGGTTGTTGTACCGGTCGACGGAGACGACCGTCGCCTGGCACAAACTCCCCTCAAGCGTGTCGCTGCCGATGATGGCCCGCAGTCCGACGGGTGGTCCGGGCAGCACCTGGAGCGTGGGCTGCTCGACGATGCGGGTGTAGCCACTGTAGGGGGCTCGGCGCTTTCCGTCCGGGTCCACCGCGACCGTGAACTCGGCCGGTCCTGAGAGCTCCCGCGCGCAGGCACCGGCCCGGCCGAAGGGGTGGCGCCGCCACTTCCAGCCTGCCCCTTGGGCCGTCCGGGAACGAGCTCCTCTCCGGCAAGCCGTGCGTACACCTGAGACAGGCGAAGCCTGGTCGTGGCCGTAGTAGTCGGCGTTGCCGTAGACGAGCGCAAAGGACTCACCGTCCTTGAGGGCCCGTCCCCCCACCTCGACGAACACGCTTCGCCCCCAGGCCCCGCTGTGACCCGTCTCGGGGTCGAGCCGACAGAAGATCATTGAGACGACCTCGAGCGACAACTCCACACCGGGGGCCTCTGTTCCCACGGTGGTGAACCCGGGGTCGAAGAAGGCCGAGGTCTGGGGGGCCGTGAAGCCGTGGGGTACCGTGATGCGCACCCGGCCACCCACCGCCACGCCCCGCGGCCCGGCCGTGTAGGTTACCCGCCAGGTCCCCCTCGCACCCGCTCCGACGGGGTCAGGCGGGTGAATCTGTCCCCGGCCAAGCTCGGCGCTGGTCTCCTCACGGTGCATTATCGTTCTTCGAAGTCCCTGGGGAGGTAGAAGGCCGTCGGGGGGATGAGTTCCTTCTCCACCGATGGGGTTTCCCAGTAAAGCTTGGCTTTCCAATCGCGGCTGGCTTCGAAGGTGCCCTTGTGGTGTTCGATGCGGATGGGGTACTTCCGCCCGGCCTCCAGGGCGCCCAAGGTACCTGACATGGTCTGGGGTTCCTCCCAGGCGTCGATGACGAGCTGACCGTCGAACCAGACCCGGCCGCCATCGTTCACCTCGTAGGTGAGGGTGTACTCCTCAGAGGTGGTGGGCTGGAGGTACCCCGTCCATCGGCAGGAGTAGTTGTCGCCGTTGTTGTCGCCCACACCACCCCACAGGAACCGGCCGTTCCACCCCCGCCGCTGGAAGGCGATCTGCCTGGCGACCCGAACCACGGGCCTTCCCTTTAGCTCCTGACCGTCGTAGTACTCGGCCCTGAGGCCGTCCCCGCTCCCGACGGTGGGGCCGACGCTCACGGCCAGCTCGTAGGAGTGGGCTTCTCCCTGCTCATCGGACACGGTGAGGACGACCGTGTAGTCTCCCGGCTGGGCGTAGGCGTGCTCGACCTTCTCACCCGTGCCCTTGCTCCCGTCGCCGAAGTCCCAAGTGTAGGTGGCGATCTGGCCGTCGGGGTCGGCGCTGCGGGAGGCGTCGAAGCGGGCCGTCATACTGCCCCAGTCGCGCCCGTAGGTGAAGCGGGCCCGGGGAGGCTGGTTCCCGGCCTGCTCGAAGGTGCCGACGTACTCGGTGGCCACGACCACGTCGTCAAACCAGACCTCCATCACACGG
>CAZIBA010000126.1:0-606 GCA_964536795.1 uncultured Planctomycetota bacterium
GGCCGCCGAGGCTGCACAGAGAGTGCTCACCACCCAGGCCCTCCGCCAGCGCCCACCGGCCCCCAGGACGGCCAGGCCCGAGGCCAGCACCGCCACCGGCGTGAGCCCGGCGGCAAACCAGCCCGGACGCAGGAGGTAGAGCAGCCCGACCACGGCCGCGGCCCCGGCGCCCGCACCCAGGAGGTTGGCCCCGTAGACGCGGCCCACCCGGCGACCGGCAATGAGGAGGCCCAGACCGATGGCCGTCGCCCCCAGGAAGAAGGGCAGCGCGGCGACCAGCTCCAGCACCATCACCCAGCCCGAGCGGAAGGGGAGCAGGAGCAGCCTCCAGGGCGCCCCCACCGGGCGCATGAGCAGGTGGTGAAGCTCGAAGGGCAGCCGACCCACGAGCCAGTGGCACAGGGCCAGCGAGGGAGCGAAGAGCAGGACGGCGACCCGCAGCAACTCCGATCGGCGACGTTCCCCCCAGCGACCCAGCAGGGCCAGGGCCGTCCCGCTGGCCCCGAACCCCAGCAGGGCCACGCTGATGGCCAGGTAGGCGAAGTGGGACCACTGGCGGACGGCCAGGATGCGGGTGAGGGCCACCTCCCAGGCCAGCAGCGTGCC
>CAZIBA010000126.1:616-6441 GCA_964536795.1 uncultured Planctomycetota bacterium
AGATCGGAACTCCGCACAGGACCGTGTGTGCACCCCAGGCCAGCAGCGTGCCCGAGACCTGGGCCACGGTCCAGCTCAGGTGTCGAAGGGGAGACGTCCGTGAGGCCCCGGGGGTCGGCGGCGCGTCCTCTGGCGTCGGTGCAGGGCCGCTCACCCCGTCACCTCCGTCAGTGGTCGCCGGTGAAGGGGACGAAGCGGACCTGGCTGATGTTCCTCACGGTGGGTGTCCCCTCAGCGTCCTTGACCAGGAGCTTGAGCCACTGTGTCTGGTCCGGGTTCCCCACGGGGATGACCATGCGTCCGGAGGGCTTGAGCTGTTCGATGAGAGGTGGGGGTATCTCGGTGGCCGCAGCGGTGACGATGATGCCGTCGAAGGGGGCGTGTTCCTCCCAGCCGTGGTAGCCGTCGGCCACCTTCACGGTAACGTTCTCGTAGCCCAGTTCGGCCAGGCGCTTCTTGGCTGAGTTGCCCAGGGACTTGATAATCTCGACGGTGTAGACCTCCTTGACGAGCTCGGCCAGCACGGCCGCCTGGTACCCCGAACCGGTCCCGATCTCCAGCATCTTGTGCTCGGGCTTGGGCTCCAGGAGTTCGGTCATCCGGGCGACTATGTAAGGCTGGGAGATGGTCTGTCCCTGGCCGATGGGCAGTGGCGAATCCTCGTAGGCCCTGGCGAGGTACCCGGGCAGGACGAAGCGGTGTCGGGGCACCGTGGACATGGCCTCCAGCACCGTCTTGTCCTTGACACCCCGGCTGCGTATCTGGAGAGCGACCATACCCTGTCGGCGCGTGGTGTAGACGTCGTCCTGGGCCAGGAGACCGACGGCCCCCGCCCCCACCACTATCAGGAGGATGGACAGCAGCCTGGTGTTCATATCGGCGCGCTCCCGCCTAAGACAGACGGCGTTCTCTCCCTTCTGCAGTATAGCGCAAAGAACCCGGCCAGACCAGCAGCGAATGCGAAACGACGCGCCGACGGGCGACAGGCCACCTGCTCGTGCAGGCCCGCTCGCCAGGCTACGGGGAGAGGACCCGCACCGAGGTCACCCGCACCAGTGGTGTCTCCCACCCCTTGGGGACGGTCATCGTGCCCTGCAGGCCGACCGGTTTGCCCAGGTAGGCGTCCAGGGCGACGTCGGTGGAGTGGAGCAGGAAGAGGATGCGGTCTTCGCCCTCGATCTTGTGGGTGGCCGGAGGCAGGAAAGAGATGGCCAGTTTCTTGAGCACACCGGTGGCCAGGTAGCGGGGCTCGTCGGTGGCCTTGCGCAGTTCTTCCATCTTTCGCGCGTACTCGGCTTCCAGCTCGGCGATCTTGTCCTCCAGGTCGGCCAGGGCCGCTTTCCGTGCGGCCAGGCTGTCCTGGACGGATTGGTAGGTGGCGATCTGGGTCAGTCGGTTCTCGGCCATGAAGCGGACGTCCCGGTCGGCGGAGCCGAGGGCCAGGGGCTGGTAGAGTGCGGCCAGCTTTTTCAGGTCCCAGTCGGCGAAGTCGGGCTTGGCCACTTCGGCCTTGTAGAGGGCCTCGGCTTCGGCGAACCTCCTGACTGCCTCCTCGGCAGTGATGGTGGCGGCTGCGCTCGCCTCCCCGGAAAGCTCCTTGACGAAGTCGGCCGAGATGTAGCCGACGGCCCCAGGCGCCGGCTTGATGCGGATCCAGCCCTGCTTCTCCTCGACGATGAGCACCTGCACGCTCCGGGAGAGCTGGCCCAGGACGTCGGCATCGATGCTGGGAGCGGCCCGCACGTTCACCCCGTCGCCCAGGACCGTGGCCGTGTCGCCCGTCCCCTTCTCCACGAACTGACCGGCCACCCAGGAGTACTCGTTCTCGGGCATCACCACCTTCAGCCAGCCGTCCCGCTCTCCCACCACGGTCACCCGGGAACCGCGCATCACCTTGGTGACCACCCCGTAGGCGATACCCGGACCGCTGCGCACGTTGACCACCGTCCCGGTAACCTCGGCCTCCCGCTGGAGCTCGGCCCGGGGGCCGGGAGCCGAGGACTCGGCCGGGGTGCCTTCGGCTTCAGGCTCCTCCGCTCTCTCCTGGGCCGGAAGCACCCGGGGGACGCTGAGAAGAAGGAGTGCGAGCAGACAAAGGCAAAGGAGAACCGCCCGCGATCGAGTTGGGGTTGGCATGACCTAACTCCTCCGACTGGCGTGCATTTTCCAGTTCCGCCCAGCCGCCCACCGGCGGCCGTTCCCTCGAGTTCGGACTATAGGCGCCCTCGCAGGCGCTGTCAACCGAAATCCACCTCGAGCGCCAGGTGGGTGGGGCGCCGGGTGGCACGGACACCGGCGAAGCCAGTGCCCGTGATGACCACTTGTGCAGCTCAGCACGGCCGGACAAGGCCGGCCGTGACACACCCGCTTCCCTCACCCCGTCCCTCTCTTAGAGGGAGAGGGAGAACCGTGAGTGGCACACCTTCGTCTCACTCAGCCTTGACGTGTCCCCAGAATCTTGACGTGCACCCCACGAGGCAGCAGCCCTCCTCCCTCAAGAGGGGCAGGGGTGAAGACCGAGGCAAGAGGCTTGATTTGGGCGCGGGTGCCGATATGGTAGGCAGCGTGGGTGCACTCGATGACAGGCCGGAAGGAGACGAAGGATGAAGCGCAGTGGAACGATGCTGGCGGGGGTGCTGCTGGTGGTGGGGCTGCTGGGGTGCGTGCTGCCGGAGGAGCCTTCGGCGCCGACGCCCGCGCCCACGGCAGAGCCCGTCGGCCCGCTGCTCAAACCAGCGCTCCTCTACCCCGAATCACACCGGCTCATCGACCGGGTGGGCAGGGTCGTGGACCTGAAGACCGACCTGGGCGTGGGCCGGGAGAACCGCTCGGTCTTCGTGCCGCAGACGGGTGAGGGGTACTTCGTCCTCCTGGAGAACGCCGCCTTGGGGGAGCTGGAGGAATACACCCGTCACGGTGAGAAGCTGGTCAAGGTGAGCGGCACGGTGACCGTCTACGACGGTCGGAACTATTTCCTCCTCACCCGCTGGGCCAGACGGGAATACTGAAGCGTCGTTCCGGTCCCTCGCTCGTACAGTAGGGTGAGGGGAGGATGGGGACCTCCCCCGCCTGAGCTTGCGGAGGAGGGCCGATGGTCATCCGGGCGCAGTGTGGCTGCGGGTGGGTCGTGGAGGCCCCCGAGGAGCACCAGGGGGCGCCGGTCCGTTGTCCTGCCTGCGGTCGGCTGGTGCGCCTCCAGGACACGGGGATAGTCAAGGATGACGTCCAGGCCGGGCCGGGGATGACGTGCGCCCGGTGTGGTCGGCGCGTGGCCGCCGCCCTGGTCGTCTGCCCACACTGCCTGGGCAACCCGCACACCGGAGCGCCACCCAGGACGGACGTAGGCCCCGTCAGGACGCAGGAGGTCCGGGAGGAGGGGTTCCTCAGGCTGTGCCTGGACATGCTCATCCACCCGGCGCGGACGGCCGACGGACTGACCTACCACCTCGCTCGGCGAGAGATGTTCATCAAGAGCGCCGTTCTGTACGTCTCGGGCCTCTTTGGCCTGGGCGCTGTCGGTCTGGCGACGGGGGAGGAAGCCGGTGTAGTCGTGTGGACACTCCTGGAGGTGACGGGAGGTCTGGCCCTGGCAGCTCTGGCCGTCTTTCTGTTCGGTCACCTGTTCGTGGGTGGGGGAAGTTTCCGAGAGACGTTCGCTGCCTTCGTCTTTGTGTGGGGGCTGGCGATGTGTGTGGGGCTTGTCGTCGGTCTGGCCGCCACGCCCGTGAGAGGAGAGCTGGAGGCCGAGCTCAGACTCTGCGCCGTTCTCATCGCCGTTGGCTTCTTTGTGTGGAGGATGCTCCTGCAGCTCCTCGTCACCGGCGCCATCTTCGACTGTGGGTTGACCGGTGCTCTGACCATCAATTCGGTGGCCGTCCTCGAGGCCGTACTTACGTACTTCGTTGTATTGAGCATGTGGCAGCCGTAATGTACTGGCTCGTGGGCCCAAGACCTGGGGAGAGGTGAGGAACGGTGCTTCTCATTGAACGGGGTACAGTGGTGGACGGGACCGGCGCACCGGGCCGCCTGGCGTCGGTGCTCATCGACGGCGATACCATCAAGGAGGTCACGCTCGACGTTGAGAGTCCCGAGGACACTCAGCGTATCGACGCTTCTGGACTGGTGGTGGCGCCGGGCTTCATCGACATGCACGCCCACGAGTTCGGCATCCTCACCGATCCCAGCGCCGACAGCAAGCTCCGCCAGGGCGTGACCACCGAGCTGGTGGGGAACTGCGGCATGTCCCCGGGCCCGGTCGAAGGAGAGGGTCGGCGGGAGGTCCTCACCCGCCTCGAGGGCTTCGGCCGCTACCGGGGCGAGGTCACCTGGCGGTCTTTGGGGGAGTTTCTTGACCTGGTACGCAGCGGCGGGCCCATCACCAACCACGCCTGGCTGGTGGGTCACGGCACGGTGCGGGCGTCGGTGCTGGGATACGCAGACCGACGTCCGACGTCAGCTCAACTGGAACGGATGAAAGCCCTCGTCGAGGAGGCGATGGAGGAGGGGGCCTGGGGCCTCTCCAGCGGACTCATCTACCCCCCCGGTATGTACGCCCGGACGGAAGAGCTCGTCGAGCTGGCCCGGGTGGTTGCTCGCTTCGGCGGCCTCTACGTCAGTCACATCCGGGGCGAAGGCGAGGCCGTGTTCGAGGCCGTCCGCGAGGTCGTCCGCATCGCCCGCGAAGCTGAGGTACCGGCCCACGTCGCCCATTTCAAGGTGATGGGCCGGAGCCTGTGGGGACGAAGCGGCGAGGTCCGGGCCCTCATCGAAGAGGCCAACGCTCAGGGGTTGGACGTGACCTACGACGTCTATCCCTACCGGGCCGCCTCGACTGTCCTGAGCGCGCTGCTGCCGGCGTGGGCCTACGAAGAGGGTGCCGAGGGTCTGGTGGCCCGGATGAGCGACCCTCGCGAGCGGGCCCGGGCCCGGGCTGAGATCGAAGACGGGTCCACCGTCTTCCGCGCCTTGGGGTGGGACCTGGTCTACATCGTCGACAGCGCCGAGCCACGCCGCGCCGGGAAGACCATCGAACAGATCGCCGAGGCGGAAGGCAAGGACCCCTTCGACGCCGCCTTCGACTGCCTGCGCGACGAGCCCCAGATGCAGACCGTTCTCTACGGCATGGACGAGGACGACGTGCGGGAGAACCTTTTGGGTGAGTTCGCCATGGTGGGCTCCGACGCCTTCGCGATGAAGCCCGTGGGACCACTCTCCTACGGCAAGCCCCACCCCCGCACCTACGGGGCCTTCCCTCGGGTGCTTCGCTGGCTGGTCCGTGACGAGGAGGCCCTCACCTTGGAGGAAGCGGTACACAAGATGACCGGGAAATCCGCCCGCAAGCTGGGCCTGGCCGACCGCGGTGTCATCGCGCCGGGGAAGAAGGCCGACCTGGTCATCTTCGACCCCGACACGGTGGCCGACACCGCCACCTACATCGACCCACACCGCTACCCCGAGGGCATTCACTACGTTGTCGTGAACGGAGAGGCAGCCGTTGGTCCCGAGGGGACGCACCCGGACCTCTTCGGCCGCGTGCTCCTTCGGGGGAAGTAGCAGAGAGGGAGCAGGTGCGTGTACGTGTGCCACGGCCGGTTCCGCCTTCGCCCTTCGGGCTATGGCGGACAGGCTTGGCCGGCCGGGCAGGAATGCCCCGCCTCCCAAGGAGCGCGGGGTGTCCGTGTCACCCCGAGAAAAAGCGGGAGGTCAGGCATTCCTGCCTGACTCGAAGTGGTGAAGGTTAGGGAGGGGGACAGATGAGTCAGGTGCTCTTAGTGGTGGACATGCTCAAGGGGTTCTGCCAGGAGGGTCGGCCGCTCTACTGTGGG
>CAZIBA010000127.1:0-6413 GCA_964536795.1 uncultured Planctomycetota bacterium
GTCCGCGAACGGATCGTAGATCGTGTCGGTGCTCAGGTCGATGGTCACCGGGTCACTGCTCCTCCCCGTCGGCCGGCCCGCCGGGGAGCGCGGCTCCTGCGGTTGCGGTTACGCCGGGACCAGGCCGGTAGGCGGAACGCGGTCTGCCCGCGGGCGCTGAGCAGGTAGGTCGGCAACGAACCCAGCAACCCCCGGAACTCGTAAAGCGACTCCACCTCACCCCGACAGTTGTACCAGCAGGCCCGGCAGCGGTTGCCCTGGGCCGCGCGCTCGAGCCGACGACCCAACTCCTCGACCTCATCGTCGATGAGGCTGCCCAGAGGCTCCGCCCGCCGCTCCACGCAGAGCGAGACCAGGCCCCGCTCGTCGACGTTGAAGAAGCTGCGGCCAGCTCGACATCCGGGCACCCCGCCGTTGTGGGCCTCGTCAAAGCGCGCGAGGAAGCGGGTGTTGGAGAGGAAGTTCGGCATCTCGGCGTGTAGTTCCAGCAGTCCACGGCTCACGCCGTCGGGGGGAAGGAAGCTTCGGTCTCCCGTCTTGAGTGGGGAATAGGGCTGGACCATGAAGTTGGCTTCACACTCGAGGGCCATCTCGGCCAGACCGGGCATATCATCCGGGTTGTCGTGGCTGAGCACGGAGAGCAGGTTCACGCGCTGGTACCGGGCCGTTCGCGCCCGGGCAAAGGTACGCAGGGCTTCCAGAGCTCGTCGGTGGGCCCCCGGGCGACCACGCTGACGGTCGTGGCTTTCCGGATCGACGTAATCCAGGGAGACGCTCACGCCCCAGAGACCGGCCTCGTAGAGGGCCCGGGCCAACTCCGGGGTGACCAGCCAGCCGTTCGTGGTGAGGAAGACGAAGTGGTACCTGGCCAACTCCCGGACGATGTCCACGATGTCCGGTCGCAGCAGCGGCTCCCCTCCCCCCACGGAAATGAGCAGCGACCCCCAGCGGGCCAGCTTCTCGGCTCCCAGGGCGAACTCCTCCACGGTCAGTTCGTCGTCGGGGGCCGAGGGGGTCTGCCAGTAGTTGCAGAAGGAGCAGCGGAAGTTGCACCGGTAGGTCACCTGCCAGGCGCACCAGACGGGCCTTCGGGCCAGGTAGGCCTTCAGCAGCCCGGCCCGCTTGCGCCAAGGCGAGTACCGTTCGGTCCCATTCATCCTGACGGTCACGACGAAGCCTACCACACGCAGAGCTCTCAGGAATCCCTCCCTAAGATAGGGTCACGGGGACCTGCTGTCAACGAGTGGGTCCGCAGCGTCGATGATCCGGACGTCGGCCGCTGGGGTGAGTCCACAGCCAACGAAGCTTCGCTTGTCTCGGCTTTCCGCACTGCCTGCCGGAGAAGACCTCCTGTCCTCACCGCCCGAGGGGCAAGCCGAAAGTGGCCAGGTCACCCGGGAGATACGGCCGGCTTCGACCAGGATGTCCGTCCCCCGGAGCACGCCTCCAGGCAGAAGTGCCCAGCCATCCAGAAGGAGGGGCGCCGTCGGCTGGGTCTTCTGCACGGTCACGCCCTGTCTCGGCCCCCTGGCGGGACGAGGTCCCATCTACGGTGGATACTCCTGCATGTACGTGCCGCTCTCCTGCTTGATGTTCTGCAGCACGTGGTGCACGGTGTTGGTGGGTGAAACCACGTAGCCCTGAGGGGCGTCCAGGGGGTTTTCCAGCCGCTTCACGTGACCGTCCAGGTAGAGGCAGTTGATCTCCTGCTGACCGTGGGCGTAGCGAGCGGGGGTGGCCGTTCCGTCCTGACCACACCAGGCAACGGGCTCCGTGGTCTTGAAACCGAGCCACTGGAGCCCCAGGGGGCCTTTGGTGGCTGGCAGGACCGGTGCCCAGACCGTGTCCTCGAAGTCGCCGTTGACGTAGTAGTAGCCGCACTCCAGGGTCAGGTCTTGGCTGATACCCTCCGGCTCGTCCACCAGCGCGAGCTTGGTCATCCGGGCGATGGCTCCGGGGTCGTCATAGACCCCCTCGTGGTTGAGGTAATGCGGATAGAGACAGCCCAGGCCGATCTTGACCTCCTGACCTGCCGGGTTATCCGGGTGCGTGGAGGCAAGCTGCACCAGGTAGGTTGCCTCCAGCGTGTAGTCGCTGCCGTGTTCGGTAAACTCGGTGCCGCTGGGGTTGCGCCAGATGGGGAAATGGTCGCTGTTGTCGCCTGCGTACATCAGCAGGGAAGCCCCGATCTGCTTGAGGTTGTTCATGCACTCGGCCAGGCGGGCGTGGCGACGCGCCCGGGCCAGACTGGGCAGCAGGATGGCAGCCAAGATACCCATAATGGCAATGACCACCAAGAGCTCCATCAACGTGAACCCCGCCACCCGCGCGCTCGATCGTTTGGACACGGTCTGTCCTCCTTTCCCCTCTCGGGGACCACTGGCGGCCGCTTCCCCAACGGCAGGGGACGGCGACTTCCAGGCTTCCTGTCAGACGGTCACGTCAAGTTCGGTTACCGGTCCGTCGGCCAGGGCCCGGCCGAACGCTTCCGCGTACTCGTCCAGGGCCTGGGCGTAATCCTCCACCAGGGTCTCAGCCCCCTCGTGAGTGGCCTGGGCTCCGGTCTCCTCCACCACCTCACGGAACACGCTCGGGTTGTCGATCATGATGCAGGGCCGACGGTAGTCGGGGTGATAGGGTTGACGGGCCCGGATGGCCAGGAACAGCTTTCCCTTCAGACACTCCACCAGCGACTTCTCCCTGATGTTGTCGGTGGCGAAGTGACAGAAGACACAGGGCTCAACGTCGCCCTTGTTGTTGATGTGGAAGTACTTGCGCCCACCGGCGATGCACCCGCGCACGTACTCTCCGTCGTTCCAGAAGTCAATGAGGACGATGGGCTTGTTGGCCCGGATGCGCTTCAGACGTCGGCTCAGCTCCACCCGCTGCTCGGGTGTGGGCATGAGTTCCAGCGCCGGGCCCCGGCCGATGGGCATGTAGCTGAAGTACCAGCCGATGAGGCAGCCCCGCTCGGTCCAGTGGTCGATGAAGCGCTCACTGGTGATCACCTCCAGGTTCTCCCGGGTGGCGGTGGCGCTGAAGGTGAAGACCACACCGGCCTCCCGGAGCCGGTCCATGGCCCGGTTGACCTTGGCGAAGGCCCCCCGGCCGCGTCTCCGGTCGGTCTCCTCCTCGAAGCCCTCGCAACTGATGGCCGGACTCACGTTCCCCAGTCGGGCCACACGGCCCACCGTGTCGTCGTCCAGGAACAGGCCCGAGGTGAAGACCTGGAAGAAGACGTCCTGGTGGGCCTCGAAGACGTCAAAGAGAGGCCCCCAGGAGAAAGGCTCTCCCCCACTCACAACCACGAACTGCATGCCGATGTCCTTGCCCTGGCGGATTATGTCGTCCACCTCCTCGAAGGAGAGGCTCTCATCCTGGGGGTAGCTGCCCGCGTAGCAGCCGTAACAGCGGAGCGGACACCACATCGAAGGGCTGATGACCATGGTGGAGGGCGGGTAGAAGCCCAGGGACTCCTCCAGAGCGTGACGCTTGTTGGCCCCCAGGAGGGTCTCCCGAACGATCAGGTTCCGAACCACGTGTGAGCGCATCCGGGGGTTGATCCGGGTGAGGAACCTGCGGGCCACACCCATCCCCGGATGCCCCTCGTCGAGCTTGCGGATGACGCCCTGGACGGCCGCCTTCCAGGCCGGGTCGTCGGTGATGAGCTCGGCCATCCGGCACATCCGCCTGAGGGTCTTGTCCGGGTCCTTGCGGGCGCCCCGGGCCGCCAGGGCCACCAGGCGCTCCACCACGAACTCGACCCCCATCTCCTTGACCCGAGCGACCACATTCATCGACAACCCTCGAAGCACAGCCGTCGGGGCGCCTGCCGTCAGGATCGCACAAACAACTGAGGACCACGCTCGGCCAGTTCCGAACCGACCAAAGCGCCGACGCCCTCGGCCCCCCCCGCCCCCGACGGGAGAGGAGTAGGGCAAGGGCGCACACCCTTCCCTCAGGTCCCGAGTAATAGTATCTGTATAGCCCCCTTTTGTCAACCCTCACCCGCCCACTCTCCCAATGGGACAGCGGTGAGGGGTGAGGGAGCCGAGCGAGCAATTCAAGGGAAGTTTGGTTCTCGGCCAGCTTGGCCTATAATCTCGAGAGGGAGGAATGGAAACCGTGGAGGAGGGAACCCGATGAGAGTGTACATCTTCAGCGACATGGAGGCGGTGGCCGGTATCGAGGAGTGGGACGACCGTAACGACACCTCCTACGCCAACAGCATCCGTCGTCGGCGAAATCAGCACCTGCTTACCCAGGAACTGAACGCCGCTGCAGCCGGCGCCTTCGACGGCGGGGCCGACGAGGTCATCGTCAAGATGGGTCACGCCGACTCGGTACTCTACGAGGAGCTCGACGAGCGGGTACAGTTCATCTGCCGGGGCGTCACCTGGCTTCAGGGCATCGACGAGGACGTGGACGCCTGCTTCTACGTGGGCGGCCACTCCAGGGCGGGCACGCCCGACGGGGTGCTGGCCCACACCTGGAGCCACACCGGCGTCAAGGCCTGGTACGTCAACGACCTGGAGGTGGGTGAGCTGGGCGTCTGCGCCCTCATCGCCGGCTACTTCGCTGTCCCCTACGTCTTCCACGCCGGGGACGCGGCCGCCTGCCGGGAGGCCGAGGAACTCATCCCCGGGGTGGTCACCGCAGCGGTGAAGAAGGGCTACGGCACCCACTCGGCCCTTCACCTCTCCAAGGAGCGGGCCCGCACGCTCATCCGCCAGAAGGCCCGGGAGGCGATGTCCAGGCTCGAACACATCCAGCCACTCACCGTGCCTCGGCGCCCGGAGTCACCGCTCTACGTCTTCCGCCAGGTGACCACCCGCGAGGACCTGGAGTCCTCCGACGACGGCCAGGGCAAGCGCGTCATCGCTCCCGACACCGTCGAGCACTACGGCGACGACCTCCTGACCGTGCTGAAGAGCGGGACCTATTGACCGTCCACGAGATGAGGAGCCTCAAGTATGCCCGAGATTCGGCCCCTGATGGACCTGGTGGGCGTCCGACCGGACCCCGACTTCGCTCGGCTGGAGACCGTCTTTCGCCGGGACGGGGAGCCGGACCGCGTCCCCGTCATCGAACTCTTCGCCGACGGTCCAGTTATGGAAGCCATCCTGGGCCGGCCGCTCTGGTCCCCGGGCCTGGAGGGCCGCCGGGCCCAGACCCACTACCTGGACGCTCTCATCGAGTACCAGCTCAGGATGGGCTACGACTACGTGGGCGTCGGCGGGCTGATGGGCTTCCCCCGCAAGGAGAACCCGGCCGCCCCAGACACCGCCGAGCTCTCCATGGGCGAGCGCCACTGGTACAACGCCCAGGTGGTCACCATCGCCGACGAGGAGGATTGTGACCGCTACCCCTGGCCTGACCCGGCCCAAATCGACCCCTTCCCGCTCCGCTACGTGGCCGGGCACCTGCCCCCGGGGATGAAGATCATCGGGATGGGACCCGGAGGCGTCCTGGAGAACGTGATGTGGCTGGTGGGCTACCAGGGGCTCAGCTTCGCCCTGGTGGACAATCGGGCCTTCGCCGAGCGCGTCTTTGAGGAGGTAGGCAGCCGACTGCTGGGCTGCGTCGAGCGAATGCTTGAGGTGCCCGAGCTGGCGGCCGTAATGCTGGGTGACGACATGGGCTTCAAGACCCAGACCATGATCTCACCCGACGACTTACGGGAGCTGGCCTTCCCCTGGCACCGGCGAATGGTGGAAGTCGCCCATAGCGCCGGTCGTCCCTTCTTGCTCCACGCCTGCGGCAACCTGACAGCTGTGATGGAGGACATCATCGACATCGGCTTCGACGCCAAGCACTCCTTCGAGGACGTCATCGAACCGGTGACCGTAGCCAAGCAGCGCTGGGGTGACCGCATCGCGCTCTTAGGCGGCGTAGACGTGGACTTCCTCTGTCGGGCATCCGAGGAACAGATACGGGAGTACGTCAGGCGGGTCCTCCGCGAGTGTGGGCCCGGTGGCGGCTACGCCCTGGGCACGGGGAACAGCGTGGCCAACTACATCCCAGCAAGAAACTTCCTCACCATGATGGAGGAGGGCTGGCACAGTGGCACCTACCCCATCCACTGCTGACGACCACACTGGTGCAGGCGACGCTGCTGAGACAACCTCGCACGCGCGACCTCATCTCCCCGTGCGATTCTGGCGCTTTCTCAACGAGACCTGGCGCGACTACTGGTGGCGTGGGCTCAAACTGGCCTGGCGGGCGCGCTGGCCCTTCTGGCTTCCCGTCGGGTTGCTGCTTTTGAACTTCACCGTCTGGGTTTTGCAGCGGGCAGCGGAGTATGGTCCCTGGTTGGCCTCACCCCACTTCGATGAGCCACGACCATCTGTGAACCTGGAGAGCCTCGGGGAGTGGGCTGCACTGGGGGCACGATTCGCAGCATTCTCGTTTCT
>CAZIBA010000128.1:0-6397 GCA_964536795.1 uncultured Planctomycetota bacterium
TTCCCTCATCTCCTCGCTATCAGCACTCTGAGAACCCGCCGGCTCATTGACCTCTCCAGGCTGACCCGGGAACAGCTCGAGGTCCATTCCCGGTGGAGCCAACTCCTCCGCTCTGTTCAAGCAAAGTTGGGCCTGCTGTAAGAGGCCGAGTGCCGACTGTGTGCGCGCTAACCACAGCCAGGGCTCGTAGTCGGAAGGTGCAGCACGGACAGCCAGGGCTGCGGCCCGCAGCGCTTTCTCTCCCAATCGGAGGCGTAGCAGTGGCTCCAGACCGTCTTGGCCCGACCAGCGAAGGGAGCACACGGTCACTTCCCACAGGGCGTCTGGGTTCCTCTGGCTGAAGAACATGACCAGTTCAGCCTCACGCGAAGCATTTTGCACTGCTCTTGTGAGATCGGTGGGGTGACGGGACTTCTCAGCCAACTGTCCCATCCGGTAGAAACGGGCGAAGGCCAACTCGCCCCGCAGTTCGCTCAGTTCAGCAAGGACGAGAACCGTGAGCGCAGCCAGGGCGGCCACCGCCGCCACTCGCAACGCGAGATGCCTGAGCGCTGTGTCGGAATCAAGAGACCCCGGCGACGACGAGCTCCGCCTGCTTCTTCGATGTTTCTCTGAACTCATGATCTCGGCGCCTACGAGACCTACGCTTCTTCCGCTCGCTCCGGAGATGGACCGCAGCAACGGACATCCCGCACAAGGTTGCCAAGAGGAAGGCGTTGGCCGGCTTGTGCAGGCTGTAGTCGACGAAACTGTGCAGTGCGATGGCCACAAGGCCCACCGTCAGGCCGCCGGCAAATAGCCTCGCCCCATTTGTGGCTTCCGAAAACTGCGTTCGCACTGTGCGGATAAAGAGAACCCCAGCCAATAAAGCCAGCAGCGCACCGACAATGCCTCCCTCGGCGAGGAGCTGGGCGTACTCGTTGTGCGCGTGAAGCCAGCGGCCGATCTGAATGCTCGGGCTCTGGAACTTTGGGAATACGTGTTGGAAGCTTCCGAATCCGCAACCGAATGCGGGGGAGGCAGCGAACGTGCGCAACGTCGCCAGCGTCGCCTCCGTTCGGACGTTGCTGGCGGGGTCAATCTCGGCGAGCGTGCTGAGTTCTCTGACCACAGGCTCCCACCCCAGCCACACCACAACAGCCACGATGAGAAGGGCTACAGCAGCTACCGCCCGCGCCCGCTTGGCGACGGCGCTTCGAAGCGCCACAATTACCCCTACAACGCCGAGTGAGACGGCCAGGCTGGTGATGCCCCCCCGGGAGAGCGACACGCACACCGAGGCTCCCATCAGGGCGGCGGCGAATCCCAAGAGGGTGACTCGGCCGGCCTCTCCGGTGGAAAGCCAGTCCAGCTTCTCGCGCAAGCTTCGCTTGTTTCGGGTGTGCGCAGTGGTTGCCCGAGAGGAGCTTGTCTGCGGACGGCCCGACGGGCCAGATGAGAGAGGCGGGGCCTCCCACGTCCTCGGTGTTGGGAACCTGGGGGTCGCGCTTGCCGCCAGAACCAGTCCCAAAGCGAGACCGAAGGCCATATTCATGTAGGCAGCGTAGTGATTGGGGTTGGTGAAGGGACCGAAGATGGCTCCTCCAAAGCGAGGGGTGTGGAACCAAAAGATGGCGGCGCTGCCCGAGAACTTGTGTATCGTTCCCAGAACCGCCAAGGCAAAGCTGGATGCCACGACGACGGTGGCAGCCCGGCGTACCTGGGCCCACTCCCTGAAGGCATTGGCCGTCACCAGAAACACACCCACATAGGCAGCCAGGAGGTAGAAGCTCCTCCGGGTGGCCGCAGAGGACGCCGAGATCGTTGCCCGACGCCGGTCGTCGTTCAGGCCGGCAGGGAAGAACTCCTCGACGCCGGTGCGCTCGAAGAGCTCTGCCTGAGCCAGTTGTGAATCAGCAGACAGTGGGCTGGCGACCCTCACCAGACCGGAAGGCAGGGGAATCATCTGCAGCAGCACGTAGGCCAGGAGCGCTGCCAGGGCGAGGGTGAGCAGGGGAGCGCGCAGCCCCGAACGCACCTCTGAGATCAAGGCGAGTAGCCAGGCCGCCACGCCTGCACCTACCAGGATGCAGATGAACAGGTAGGCCCAGGGCTCAGCGCTGCCAAAGAGCCAGGTGGAGAGCGCCACAGCAGCCACCGCCGCAGCGCGGGCGGCAGCCAACAGCTTGTCGGGCAGCCGCTTCGGCTTGCTCATCGCCCTCCCCCGACCTTTCCCGCAACGTAAGCCTGCACTCCCAACGCCAGCTTCGGCCGTCAGCTCGCCTCCGGGAGCAGCGGCACCAGCGGCTCCCCCCTCACGATCTTCTCCGGGTTGACCTGAAGCAGCGTGCGGGCTACGTCCCCTTCCAGAGAGGAGTGAAGCATCTCGGCAACCTGCCTGAGGTTGGGTGATCTTCCGCCCTGCGGTGAGCCTGTCGAACCTGTGGCCGCGTGAGCGTCACTGCCTACCACGTGCACCAGGCCGGATTCGAGAAACTGCTGACTGACCCGCTTGAGATCGCGACCAGCCCGACCGAGAAGCGAGTCCCCCGTGACCTGCACCAGGCACCCTCGGTCGACGAGGTCGGCCAGACGGTGGGGCTTGCGCCAGAACTCGAGATTCCGCTCCGGATGGTTCAGTACGGGAGTGATGCCCCGCAGCTCCAGTTCGAACACCAACCCCTCGATGCGAGGCACCACCTGCAGCGGGAGCTCCAGCAGCAGGTACTTGTGACCGTCGGCCAGAGTGAGGATGCGGTCCGCATCCAGGACTTCCAGGAGCTCGGGGTGAAGACGGACCTCGGCGCCGGGGAGGATCTCCAACTCCAGCCCACGCTCCCGACAGGCCTGGGAGAGCTCACCAACACCCCGGCGAACCGCACCGGGGGTCGCCGCATCCGTCGGACCACCCATGTGAGGCGTGGCCACCACGGTGGTTACGCCCTGTTCGACACAGAGCTCGCACATGCGCAGTGACTCCTCCATGGTGGCCGGTCCGTCGTCCAGTGCCGGTAAGATGTGTACGTGAATGTCAACGATGGGGAAACCAGCACTCACGGCACCTCCCATTGCCCACTCCCTAAGACCGGCTACGAGGCCACCCCCGCCGCCTGCTTCTCTCGCTCCCTTTCCTCCTCACGGTCTCCAGCGTAGTAGGAGCGGTAGTAGCGGGAGTAGCCATAGTAGTAATAGTCGGAGTAGTAGTAGCCCAGGCGGGAGACGTGGACGTCGTTCAGGATGCCTCCCAGGATGCGGGCCTTGACGCCCTCCAGTTGCTCCCGCGCCCGCCTGGCCAGGGAGCAGGTGTTGGTCGCCGACTTCACCACCATAACCACGCCGTCGGAGATGGCGCTGACGATGCTTGCATCGGCCACGAAGAGCACGGGAGGCGTATCCACAATCACCCGATCGTACTTCTGCCGCGCCTCCTCCAGAAGCCGGCGCATGCTTTGGGAATCAAGAAGTTCGGCTGGGTTGGGAGGCTTGGGACCGGTGGCAAGGACGTCCAGGTTTTCCACCACGTTGCCGTCGTGCTCGACCTTTTGCACGGCCTGCTCCAGGGGTGCTTCACCTACGAGCACAGTGCTGAGGCCCACCTTTGAATCCAGACCGAAGACCTTGTGCACCATGGGCCTTCGGAAGTCGGCATCGACCAGCAGCACCCGCTTTCCGCTCTGGGCGATGACCAGGGCCAGGTTGGTGGCCGTGGTGGTCTTCCCGTCGCCGGGGCCGCCCGAGGTGACGACCAGCGCCTTGGTCTCCTCAGCAGGTGCGGAGAAAAAGAGGCTGGTGCGAATGCTTCTGTAAGCTTCGGTCACCGAGGAAGTGGGCTCAGCCAAGCTGACGGAGCCGCGGTGGGAGAAGCCATCCCTCTGGGGGCCCTTGGTGCCCATGGCGGGCACAAAGCCCAACACGGGTATGCCAACCCGGTCCTCCAGGTCCTCCGGGGTCTTGACGGTGTCGTCCAGGTATTCGAAGGAGAAAGCCAAGCCCACTCCCAAGAAGAGGCCCAGGAAGATGGACAGAGCTACGGTGCGTGCCTTCTTGGGCTTGATGGGCGCCTTGGGCACGTCGGCCCGCTCCACGACCTCGACGTTGGTCTTAGCGTAGCCGGCGGTGACGTCCACCTCGCGCATGCGCTCCACCAGGACGTCGAAGAGGCGACGCTGCCGGTCGACCTCGTTCTGCAGGCGGTTGAAGGACAGCGACTCCTTGGACAGTTCGAGGGCCAGTTGGTTCTGCTCCTCGTACTGCTGGCCAAGCTCCTGCTCCTGGTTGCTGAGCGTCTCCAGTTGTGCCGTCAGTGAGCCCACCAGTTGGCTGAGCGCCTCCTGCAGCTTGGTCTGAAGCAGGTCTCTTCTGGCCCGGGCGGCCTGCAACTGAGGGTGCTTCGGACCGTAGCTGTCGGAAAGCGCGGCGACATCCTTGTCGACTTCGATAAGTGTCGTGCGCAGCTCGGCCACGGTCGGGTCGGCGCGCGCCGCCGGCAGGGGGAAGAGATGCTCGTTTGCCCCCTCGAGGACCCCCTTCCTCGAGGCAAGGGCCGCCTTGACCACTTCGAACTGGGCTTCGAGCTCGATGCGCTGGAGCTGGGCGTCGGTCAGTTGCTCGTTCAGCCGGCTCAGGCGGACCAGGACGGGGTTCCCCTTGTCGGCCACGTCCAGGGAGACCACCTGGACCTTCTGACGAAAGTTCTCGAGGGCGTCTTCAGCATCCAAGAGCTGCACCTCCTGCTCTTCCTTCTGGCCCTTGAGGAAGTGGAAGGCCTCATTGGTGGTTTCCAGCTTGCGCGCGACGTGGTACTCCTCGAAGGAACAAGCCACGGCGTTGGCCAGCTTGGCCGCCCGCCCAGCGTCCACGCTCTCGACCTTGACGAGCAGCAGGTGGGTATCGCGCATCTGTTCCACGTCGAGGTGGTCGCGCAGGCGTTCCCAGGGCTCGGGTGGACTGACCGGGGTCCCACCCATAACGGCCGAGACAGTGCGTCCGACCTCGCCCAGGAAGCCCCCCAGGAGCGAGGGTTCGGTGCCGCCCTCACCCGTGATCTCGGGCAGCTCACTGATGCCGGGCTGCTCCAGGGCTCTCTCGAGGACAGTGCGGCTTAGCACCAGCTCCTGCTGGGTCTTGTAGTAGTCGCGGTCTGAGGCCTGGGACTGCACCACGTCCTCGAAGTTCATCAGGCGAGGGCTCTGTTTCTCAATGAGGATCTTGCCCACAGCCTGATAGATGGGTGTGGCCTTGAAGGCGTAGACCGTGCCCAGGGTGACGATGATGACGAAGGCGGTGATGACGGCCCAGATGCGTCGGCGGAGGATGCCGATGTAGTGCTTGAGCTCGGGCTCGCCGGAGGTAGGCTTGTGGGCGAACTGACCGTCCCCACCGTAGTCAACGGTTTCTTCGTTCATCTCCTGCCACCTTCCCATGACCCTCGGGACTTCGAGCCTGCCCCGCTCACCGCCCAGGGCTGTAGTGGAACCCGGCGCTGGGCCGAATGAACTCGGACATCCGGGCCAGCAAGCTCGACCCGATCACCAAGGTGTCGCCAGACTGCAGGTACAGAGGCGGGCGGACGCCACGTGCGATCTTGGTCAGGTCCACAGGAACGATCTGCCGCCCCTCGGCGGTTTCCCGAACCAGGAACGAGTTCTCGGCCCGGGCGGTTCTCAGAAGGCCACCAGCCAGAGCGACAGCTCGCAGAGCGTCCACCCGCACTCCGTCTTGCAGTTCGTAGGAACCGGGCCGGGTCACGTAGCCCAACACGTACACGTACTCCTCGCTGACGGGGGGCACGGTGAGCACGTCGCCCCCGCTCACCTCCAGGTTCAGGAGCAGGTTCCCTTCGTCCACCAACTGTGTCAGGTCGACGGCGATAGGCGTCCGGTCGGCGCCGGCCTGGCGGCCCTTCCCAGGCAGAACCTGCTGAGGCGGCCCGACGCTCGGCGCCAGTTCCACCAGCCCACCCGGAGCCTCCACCTGGGCAGGGCTCCCGGGCTGCTCAGCCGGGCGGGAACTCCCCGCTCGCCGTCCCATTCGCTCCCCCGAACGGATGATGAGCAGTTCGTCGCCGGCTTCCTCGCTCAGACCACCGGCCCGCGCCAGCATGGCCAGCACCGTGCTCTTGTTGGTGCTCAGGCAGTAGATGCCCGGGTTGCGCACCGCCCCGGTCACCACGACGGCGCAGCTTCCGTACTCGGTGACGGTGACGGTCACCTGGGGGTCTCTGAGGTAGGCGCCAGCGTAGGCGGCCTTGATCCTCTCTTCCAGTCCCCTGGCACTCAGGCCGGCGGCTTGAACGCTGCCTGCCCAGAGCAGGGTGATGCAGCCCTCCCGGGAGACCGCGCGTGTGAGCACACTGGTTTTCTCAGGGCTCTCCAGAGCGAAGATGGCCACTTCCAGCACGTCCCCGGGACCGATGAGG
>CAZIBA010000129.1:0-6392 GCA_964536795.1 uncultured Planctomycetota bacterium
TTGTGGAACTCATACGGAAGCTCATGGAGAAAGAGGCCTATCGCAGGGTCAAGATGGGTTCGCTCTCTTCCGCCGAAGTTCAGAAGCTGGGCCTCAGCCTCAAAGCTGTCAAACGCAAAGTACAGGAAATGCAGACCCTGTTCGGCCTGGAGGACGAAGACCTCAATATAGACCTGGGACCCCTCGGCGACCTCATGTGAAGTCAAACCGCTACGTTGGAGGCAATCACAATGAAAGCGCGTGGGCCGGTTCAGTCCCTGGAGTCGGCGACTCTGGCCGACATCCTGGAGCGAGTGCTCGATAAGGGCGTTGTAATCGCCGGTGACATAAAGATTCAGATCGCTGACATCGAACTTCTTACCATTAAGATCCGGCTCATGATTGCCTCTGTGGACAAGGCCAAGGAAATGGGAATAGACTGGTGGGAACGCGACTCCTACCTTTCGTCAAGAGCAAAGGACGCCGAAAGGGAAGAGGAAATCGGAGCCCTGAAGAAGAAACTCGAGGCGTTGGAGTCGAAAAAGGGAGGGGGGGATGCGCCCGCGGAGGAGGCACGACAGCTCACGCAGGAAAACGTGCGGCCCTGACACGCGGCACGCAAGAACGTGTGCCGGAAGGCCTCGAACATGGTCCGTTTTTGGCGTCAATACCGCGGAGCGTATGGTACCCGTTCACTGGGGACCTCAGACTGATAGCTCGCGAGCCAATCCAACCGGCTTGCGACTGTTCTCAAGAAAAGGTGGTGGCACTTGAAGTGGAGGGTGAATCATGCAGTTTTGCTTGGGGGGGTACGGCTTCGGGGTGGGCTGTGATATTGATTGCGGTCATAGTCATAGGGCTTGTCCTCGTGGTAGTGAGTAGCAAGCGCAGAGCCAAGAAAGAGCAAACGGCTGAGGGCGAGGCCGCGTCGTCAGATCAGCGGCAGCCTGAAGAGAAGAAGTAGCCATACTCCGGCTGACGCCTCTTTGGACGGTCATAGGCTGCCAGCTGCCTGTCGCTGGGGTGATCCCGGATGGGGGCTGGTAAAGGTGCTGCACCGGGATATTCTTCTGGTCTCACAGTGCACCCAGACACAGCAGGTCGCATAGAATCGAGCCAGCTTAGCGGGGGTTGAGGTTCTCCACCTGTTGCGTGAAGGTGCTAATTTGGTTTGCGTGATGGGGAACCTGGACGATGCGTCGGAGGCACTGTTGCGCAACAGCTAAGCGGCCAATGAGGATGTGCTTCTGAATTGCCGGGGCAAGGCGGAGAAGGGACATGATTTCGCAGACGCGGGCGCGGGTGACACTTTCGCGGCGGGCGTTTTCGCTCCGGTTAACAGCTCGCGCCGTTGCGACCGATGACTGGAAATTGAGAGTCATTACGAAAAGTGTCTCGTTTGGGGAACCAACCCTTTTGTAGCGGACATCCGAGCGCCTTTCTGTTAACGCAAAGCCCCGGGAGCGAGAGCTTTCGGGTAGACTCCGTACGGTATGGCAGAGGATGGCGGCCGGGGTGTGCCGGCCCTTGGGACCGGTGCCCAACCACGGCGAGGAGCAGACGCGATGGAGTTCAGGGACGTTTTGGCAAAGCGCAGATCAATCCGCAAGTACAGCAAGCGTGCGGTCTCTGGGCGCAAGCTGTGCCGGCTCTACAAGGCGCTTCAGCTCGCGCCTTCCGGCGGCAACAAGCAGAACTACGCTTTCATCTTCGTGACGGACGCCGAGAAGCGCCGTCAGATTGCTTAGCAGGCTGGCCACCAGGAGTTCCTGGCCGAGCCCCCGTCCTCATGGTGGCCGTATGTGAGCCCGGCGGTGGGTTCAACGTCGCCATTGCAGTGGACCACATGATTCTGGCCGCCACGGACGAGGGGCTCGGCACATGCTGGGTGGGCTGGTTCGACCGGGAGCCGGTGAAGCGTATCCTCGGGATCCCAGACTCGAAAGACGTGCCCATCCTGGTCACCATTGGCCACCCCCTGGAGAAGCCTCGGCCCAGGCCGCGCAAGTCGCTCGACGAGCTGATCATGCACGACGGGTACCAGGGCGCATGAGCAGGATCGGTGTATGTCTGCAGCATCTCCCGGTCTGGAAACGTCCTTCCCTACTCAGTACTTACCCCGTGGAAGAGGGCGTTGGCGCGGCGAGGGAAGATTGTTCCGTATGCAGAACTTCAGGGGCGGAAATGTTGCAGGACGTGAGCAGTTATTGGCGCCTGCCGACACTTGTAGCCAGGTGAGAGCAGCGGTGACAGCTGTTCAAGGCTGTTGAGGGTTACAGAGAAGCCGGTGGAGAGAGAAGAGAGTCGACCTGCCCACGCAGGTCGCCCATCACCGTCACGAAGGAAGGCAGGTCCGGAACCAGGGGCCAAGCCACTGGGTCCAGGTCTGTCCCGTGTACGCAAGCATCGTCTCCTGAAAGAAGTCGTCAGCCCTGCTGAAAGTGACGCCCCGGGCCTCGCACTTCTGCTGCAGGAACGATGGAAAGTCGAAGAGGTCCATCTGGTCTCGGTAGGCCCCCAAGACGCGCCACAAGTCGTAGTAGTCGCGGGCCCGCGACCGGCTCCATCCCCGCTCCTCAAGCTTCTCGACGTGCTGGAGGATGGCGCGGAGTTTCTCCGCAACGATCTCCTCCAGCGCGTATGTCTGGACCTTCGCCTCAAGCGGCTCGCCGTAGTCGTGGATGACTGGGCGCACCAGCGCCGGCTTGAGAACCTTTTCGTCCATCGAGACCTCGACCAGCACGCGCGTGTGGGGTTGTGTGTGCCAGGGAAGCTGAGCGCGGATGACAAAGGCCTCCTGACCTCCCGGATGCGGATCCTTCTCCGAGTACCGCTCGCAAACGATCGCCACAGGGGCGTATTCCTCAAGAAGTCTAGCCGCTGCCCCGCAGGCATCTTGCATAGCGGTCTCCATCGTTGTCCGGGTGGGCACGCCCTCGGCGGCGGAGAAGTCCAGGTCTTCGGAGAAACGGTACTCGCCGAAAAAACACTTCTTGAGCGCTGTACCTCCCTTGAAGAGAAGCGTATCCCGAAGCGCCTGAACTCGGGCCATGCCGGCCAGGACCCAGGAGAGGAGGTAGTCACGCTCCAGGACTTCCCATGGAACACCGAGACGCTTTCGCGCCTCCAGGAGACGAGTGCGCAACGGCCTCATGGCCTGACCTTTCCTGGTAGATTCACCTGGACCATCCAGCGCTTGTCGCATGGCCCCTTGCGCGGCCCTGTGGGATCAAGACGCCGGTAGCCCTTGATGGGTAGGTCCTTAAGCGGCTTCAGCCGGCTCAGCTCAAAGCGCTGATGGTTCAGGACCCAGCCCAGTCGCTTGACCGTTGCCGCATCCATCCGGAACGCGTAGTCGATGGTCCGTTCCAGTTCCAGTTCGTCGCCTCGTGCCGCAAAAGCGTGGAGCACCTCCGAGAAATCGCCGCAGTACTTGGGCCGGGACAGGCCGTCAATCAATGTCCGCTCTGGATCGGTGACCGTGACACGCGCTTCGTTCACCCAGGCCTTTTCTGTGCCGAAGTAGCGCTCCGGCTTCACCTGGATGAACTGATAGGCCACATCACCGACCAGGTATCTGCCCTTGCTGTTGCCCCGCTTCGGACGGGGAACGGTTGCCTCGGTAGTGGTCAGGACGAAAACCTTCCGGGGCACCTGTTCGGTAAGGCCGTGGTGGTGTAGGGCCGACCAGTGGCTGATGGCGGCCGGGTCGACCAACGCCATGGCGACCTCGAACTCGTGGGCGGGGGTTACGCCGGGGACTGCGCCTGAAAGAGCGTAGAGTCCCTTGCGAAGGCGCACGAGCCATCCTGATCTCACCAGATAATGCAGGGCCTGGCGCAGGTAGCCTTCAGAGAGGCCCACCGATGGTGCGAGCTCCCGGGCCCGGTCCATCGTGAACACGCGGTCCCCTTCGCTGGCAAGCTTCCTGACTAGCCTCACCCCGGGCGCCGAGTGGATTAGTTCCTGTTGCGATATTGTTCGTCATCCTCGAACGATCAGCACATTCTTTCGACCCACGCCTCATTAGATATAGTATCGAGATTGTTCGTCAGCGTCAAACAATTGCGAAAGAGAATCTACTGCCTCCCGCAGGCCAGGTTCCGGCCTCCGGAGCTCTCGTAGGTGGTGATCCGCCGACCGTAGTGGCGGCACTGCCGGCGGCAGAGGATGCGCCTGCCGACAGCGGCGCGGGTGTAAAGTACGCGGAAGTGTCGGCAGCCGCAACGGGTGCACTCCAGGCCGCGCTTCTCGGGCTCCCTCGGGTTCTCCTGCCGGGGTCTACGAGATGGTGCTGACGGCTCTGTCTTCCCCACACGCGTGGGGGTGAACCTCGCTCGCGCGGTCGAAGAGCGCCCGGATGGCCGTCTTCCCCACACGCGTGGGGGTGAACCCAGGTCGTGAGCCATAGCCTATCTCCTTCGCGCGTCTTCCCCACACGCGTGGGGGTGAACCCCTGTGCCTGATGCACCAGGTCAAGAGCCCTTCTCCGGACCTCTCGCTTGTGGAGAGCTGTCTCCCCGGCAGACGGCACCCAATGGCTGGCCCAGGCGGCGTGAGAGGCCCTCAGAGTGATTCAACGTGTTCCTTGTCGTGCCTGCTCTACAACCGTTCTCTGACGCCGTGGGACGTCCTACTGCACCGTCTCAGGCCAACTTGGGGGTGGTTTGCGCAGGGAGGGGCGCGTCCACAATTGCCTCTGGTTCTCCACCAGACGCCCTCCCCTCTCATGCTCCTGACCCAGCGGGCCTAGTCCCCCAAGGACCGGGAGGTAGTCGGCAAGCAGACGCAGTGGAGCAGGGGTGGCCCGAGTACGGAAGACCCAGGGGCTGGGAATCTGACGGCCCACACGCTTCAGCCAGCTCGGAATGGTAGCCAAGGAGTCATCAGAGCAGAGATATGGCGACGACGGCCGTCACATTTCGCCAAACGGGCCTCAGCAAGCGGCTATCCATTCGTTACAGAGGGGGCATCGTTTGCCGTGCTACTCAGCAAGCGTCTCTGCCCGTTTTGCCGCCCTGCAGAGACCGCAAGAACGCGCCTGCTCGCATCCACCACCATCACCCCGGGAACTTGAGCCGTCCAACTGCCCGCTCCCGGTGAGCCGGGCTGACCTGCATGTAGCGTTCGGTGGTGGTGAGTGAACTGTGACCCATCAGCTGCTGGATGGTCCTGACGTCGGCGCCGTTCATGGCCAGGTAGGAGGCAAAGGTGTGGCGCCAGGCGTGGAACCCCGGCAGCTTGGCCCGGTACTGGAGCTTGCTGAAGTTGTCCACGTCCCACCTTCCCCCTGTCGGGGAAGGGAAGCACCAGCGGGAACGACGAGGAAGCTCCCTCAAGGCCTCGGCCAGCTGTTCGTGCAGGGGAATGGAGCGCTCTTCGTAGTCCTTCAGAGGGTGTCCCGGCTTGTTCCGCACGTAGACCAGGCCTGCACTGAAGTCCACGTCCTCCCATTCCAGCCACACCAGCTCCCCCCGACGGAGGCCAGTATAGAGAGCTGTCATCAGCGCAGCGTGGAGTTCGGCAGACACCTCTTTGGCCTGCTCCAGGTAGCGGGGGATGTCGTCAGCATCGATGTATCGGGGTATGTTCCTGGGTACTCTTGGGGAACGGACCTTGGCCGGGTTGTCGACCATCCAGCCCTGGCGGATGCACCAGTTGAAGAAGGTCCGCCACTCTTTGAGTTCGCCAGCCACAGTTGCCGGTGCCCGCCGACGGAGCCGCTTGTCCCGATACGCCTCGAACTCAGCTGGGGCCAGGTCCCCCAGCTTGCGGTCGCCGAACTCCGCGAGCCCATGTTGAAGGCGGGCGTGAACCGCTCGGTAGGTTGCCGGTCGCATGCGAGCAAGAGCTGAGGAAAGGTAGAGGTCGACGGCGTGGGCCACAGTCCTGGGAGGAGTCGGTCTGGAGCTCGGGACATCGGCTCCCCGCTCCCGCTTGAACTTCGGCAGTGCTGCCTCGGCAACTCGCTTGTTTCTGGTGCCTAAGCTCTTCCCGTGACACTTGCCCTGGGGGTCGCGCCAACCCACATAGTACATGCCCTTCCGGTCATAGAGCCATGACATTTGCTTACACTGCTGCTTACACAACGGGTCATCTCGATGTCATCAGAAGTGATTATGGGACACAACTGGGGGTTTGTCAAGGACTTATGCTGGCGCGCCCGGGAGGATTCGAACCTCCAGCCGTTGGCTTCGAAGGCCACCACTCTATCCGTTGAGCTACGGGCGCCTCCTTTTCAGTGTACGGCCCTCGCCGCTCAGGTCAAGCTCCTGTTGGGCCAGGGGGAATGGCTTTTTGGCTTGCAGGTAGCGTCGGGGGCGGATAGCATTCAGCATGAGGGGTCGGTTGGGGTGCTGCGGAAGCTTCGCTACCTGCTTCGTAAGCAGCAGCTTTCGACGTCCGCACAGGTG
>CAZIBA010000130.1:0-6330 GCA_964536795.1 uncultured Planctomycetota bacterium
TAACGAAATGCTGGGCAGCTACTCGATGCACGAAACGATCGTTTCGGAATATTCGGTCAGGAGTCTGTTCGGCGAGGCAAGCGGGCGCTTTGATTCCGGGGGAGAGCCGGAAGAAATAGCCATGCTGAATTACCGTGATTTTCTTGAATATTACCGCAGGAATTATCACCCGGCGAACTGCCGCGCCTTTGTTTACGGCAATATCGAAAGCGGCAAAATACTTGACTTTCTCGGGGAACGGCTCTTCACAGGGCCGGGCGCAGGTACGTGGAGACCAGGATGAGCAGAGAGACGTTGGCGCGTCTCTACGAGACGGTACTTGCTGAGGTGACGGGAATCTGAAGTCACTGGAGCGCCCCGGCGGCACCGGGTCGCCGTCGAGCTTCAAGCACCGGGAGGGCCCGCGTACGGTCGCGGGCCTTCTCGCTTGTTCCCGCCACAACGAGATGGAGATTGCGCTCGCTGGCGCCTATAATGACGGTTTGAGTCCCATTGCCAACCGACGGGAGTAGGCACCGCCTGTCTCGTCTTGCCCACCGGTGAGTCGAGTCAAAAGCTCTTCTCGGGCAGCCACTGCGGATGCTGCTCTGCGAAGTAGCTCGCTACGAAGCACGAGCACCGGAGACAAGCGAGGATTGCAGGAGTGAGGAGGAATCATGCGCCGCATACCCAAGGACAGGCTGACTGAGTTCGGCTTCCGAATGCTCACCGGGAAGGGGGTTTCCGAGGGCAACGCCCGCTACATCGCCGAGGTCATCGTTCAAACCGAGGCCTTCGGCATCACCACCCACGGACTGGCCCAGTTGGGGCATCTGGACCGGGCCATCGGTACCGACATCGACCCTCAGGCCGAGCCCGTGGTGGTCAAGGAGAAGGCTGCCACAGCTCTCATTGACGGCAACGGTGCCTGTGGTCAGCTCGCCATGAAGCTGGCCCGGGAGGTCGGCGAGGGGAAGGCGCGGGAGTCTGGCGTGGCCATGGTTGGTGTGCGGAATAGCTTCTGGATCGGGGCCCTGGGAATCTACCTGCTGCCCCTGGCAAAGCGTGGGTTGTTTGCCCAGCTCTGGGCCCAGACGTCGACGTGCAAGGACTGCGCCCCCGTTGGAGGTATCGACGCCAAGTTCTCGACCAACCCCGTCGCCATCGCCTTCCCCACGGGCGCGGACCCCGTCATGGCTGACTTCTCCACGGCCTCCGTATCCATGGGGAAGGTCAGCCGCATGGTCCGCCTGGGTCAAAGAGCCGAAGAGCCGATCTTTGTGGATGCCGACGGCAACCTGACCGACGACCCCGCCGTGGTTCGGGCCGGCGGGTCCATCCTGTTTGTCGGCGGCAAGCTGCTGGGCCACAAGGGCTACGCTCTCTCGCTCTGGTGTGAGGCCCTGACGGCGATGTCAGGCGGGAGCGCCAACAACCCCGAGGCCCCGACCAGACAATCCTTCAACCTCACCGTCATCGACCCCGAGGCCTTCGCCGGCCGGGAGTATTACGATGCCGAGATGAGGCGCTTCGTGGCCCACATGAAGGCCAGCCGACGTCTGCCCGGTGTGGAGGGCATCCGCCTGCCGGGCGAGCGTGGCTTCCGATGTCTGCGCGAGGCCGAAGGCGAAGGCGTTCCCGTCGAGGACGCCATGTTCGATACCCTCCTCGCCATTGCCAAGAGACACGGCCTGGAGGAGGTGCTGAACCCGTGATTCGTACGGGCCGGGTTCACCCCGCTCCGGTGAGTCCCCCGTGTGGCCAAGGGGCCCCAGGCTGACCAGCGCAAGCGTCACCGCAGGAAGGAAGACACCAGTGGCCGTGAGGATACGTACCGTCCTGGGCGACGTCAGCCCGGGTGAGATCCAGGCCGTCCTCCCCCACGAGCACACGCTGCTCTGGGAGGCGCAGCCTCCTTCGGCTGGCCCCTCGGGCCGTCCGCAGACAAGCTCCTCTCGGGCGACCGGTGCGGACACCCGAGACAAGCGAAGCTTGAGGGACCAGTGGGTTGCGAAGGAATCCTACACCAAGCAGGCCCTGCCGGCGCTCCTCCGCCGACTTCGGGCCGATTTCCGTGAGCTGGTTCGTCGCGGGTGCAATGGCTTCGTCGACTGCAACACCATCCAGGGCCTGCGTCTGGCCGAGGTCCTGTGCGGGTGTTCCCGGGCGACGGGGATGCACATCGTGACTGCCACCGGGTTCTACGTGGAGGAGACCCTCCCGGCGTGGGTCAAACGGGCCTCCGCCGACGAGCTGGCCAGCAGGCTGATGAGGGAGGTCACCGAGGGCGTCGAAGGGACGGAAGCCCGAGCCGGGGCAGTCAAGGTGTCAAGCAACGACTACGAGCTTCGGTCCGTGGAGAAGAGGATCTTCCGAGCCGCTGCGGCCGTGCACCGCAAGACGGGCGTCCCCATCACCACTCACAGCACCAAAGGAGCGCGCAGGCACGTCGAGTTCCTCAAAAAGCACGGGGTGGATCCGTCACGGGTTGCCCTCGGACACATCGAGGTGGACCCCTGGGGCGACATCCGCGAGGTGGCCGGCCAGGGAGCGATGCTTCTCTTCACCAACTTCGGGGGGAAAGACGTTGTGCCCGAGGACATGATTATCGCTCAGATCCGCGACCTGGTCCGCCGGGGGTTCGTCAAGCAGGTGATGATCTCAGTGGATATGTACCTCCACTACGTCAGGGGGAGGCTTCGGCAACGGTGGCCGGGCGGCTACCTGCAGATATTCGACCGCGTCATCCCCCGGCTGAGAAGGGCCGGGCTCAGAGGCCGGGACATCGACCGCATCGTCCACGAAAACCCCTGTCGCCACCTGGCGTTCTGAAGGAGGCCCGCTGCCCGCGGGTGTGTCGGAGCACCACCGGCGTCTGAAGGCTCCCGAGCCAGGGCAGCCCGGACCGCCCTTCGCCGATCCGGACGCCACCAGACCTGCGAGGCCGGACCTTCAGGGGCATCCCAGTCGTCCGCACCTGCGAAGGACAGCAGGCATTCACTACTTCACCGAGAGCACGACCGTGGTCTGACCCGGCACTTTGAGGGAGAAGGACAAGGCACCGGGCAGCCCGCTTCCGGTAGGTGCAACCGGTGCTCCTGCCAGGACGTCGGAAATGCTCACCCGCGAGGTCCGCAGGCCCAGAGCCTGGGCATCAACGGTCACTGAGATGGCCTGGGCGTTGTCGTTGACGTTGCGGACGGTGAAGAAGAGGGGTCGGCCGTCTTCGCCCCCGAAACGCTCGACGACCGTGCCTTCGGGCGTCGCCGTCGCGTGGGTTACCGGCTCCCAGCCGGCTTCGGCCAGGGCTCGGAAGACGGGAATGTACTTCCTGAAGAGGGGCCGTTTCCCGTCGAACTGCTGAGGGGTGCCGTCGACGCCCGCCCACCAGACGTAGGTCAGGCACTCGTTGAGGTGCTTCTCCAGCTCGGCGGCGGGCAGACTCATCCTGGCCCGCCGCCAGTCGCCACAGTTCTTCCGGTACATCAGCAGACGGATGTGCTGGTGACCCTCTATCCCCGGTCGCCAGTTCTCCCGAAACAGGCCGTCCAGAAGCCAGGTGAACCAGGGCACCCCCGTGGCCCCGTTGGCGTAGGTGAGGCCGCCTCGCTTGAGCATCTCACCACGGACGAACGTCATGTACTCCAGGGCCGTGAAGTAGCCCAGTTGACAGGGCCGACCCGTGCGGTAGCTGAAGGTGAGGGGGAAGTCGGCGAAGGCGAAGTGCTCCCGTCGATGGTTTTCAGCGCCTTGGTGGGTCCACTCGCCCAGAGAGTCGTAGCGGATGCCGTTGGCCGTGCCGCCCAGTTTTCGGGCACCGGTGACGTCGTTGCCGTATTCGTAGGTCCAGGAGAGCATCCCCCGGTTGGGCCGGCCGAAGGGGCCGACGAGCTCCGGGTCGGCGTTGGTGAGCCATTCCACGACGCGACTGCGGCCGCCGCCGTAGGTCCGGGTGCCGTTCATCACCGGCTGGTCCGACTCATCGTGGAAGACCGAGTTGAGGAAGGCCCGCACCGAGTAGGCCCGGGGCACCTGCCAGTAGTCGCCGGTATCGTTCTCGTCCCGCACGTCGACGTCCCGGCGTTCCATTGCGACGATCTCTTTAGCGGAAGGGAGCGCGGTCTGCTGCATCCTCCCGAACTTGGACCGCCACATCCAGGGCTCGTTGTAGGTCATCGAGTACATCCCGGCGTCGTTGGCCGCCTTGATCCAGCGGACGTCGCCACCGTGGCGGTCCCCGTACATGGCTCCGAAATCCCTCAGGTCTTTGACCTGAGTGACCAGGCGGTTGCTGAAGGTAGCCCCCGGCCTGGTGCGGACCTCGAAGAACCGGGGGAACATGGTGAAGTACTTCTTGGCCGCTGCCCGCATCCCCCAGCGGGGGTCGTGTCGGCTGAGGAACAGGGCGAACTTGGCCTGGCTGGGGGACTTCTTGGTGTCGGCCGTCAGGCCGAAGTCCATCCGGATGGTGTAGTAGCCTTCCTCGTCGTACCACATCCGGTATACGGAGGGGTGATCCATCGGCACCCCGAGCGAAAGCCCCACCTCGGGCCCGTCGATGCTGGAGTAGGGCCAGGGAGAGACGTAGCGGTTGGTGTCCCGGCCGATCTCTGTTGCGTTGGTGAGGTCCGTACCCGGTTGGATGGTCTGGAAGGTGTCCAGTCCCGTGTGCCAACGCCAGCCCTGGGCAGCCACGGGCAGCCGGTAGGTCAGTTGCACACAGCGGTCCTTGCCCGTCGTGTCCCGGAGCACACCCTCGATGGCAATGCGGTCAGCCAACCCCTGGATGGCAGCGTCAAGTTGGATACCCTCGTGTTCAGCTTGGAGGCGGACGTTGGCGGCGGCAGGAGTCAGTCTCCCTTCCAGGGCAACGGGCTGGGGGAGAGGCAGCTCGCGGACGCTCAAGTCGTCGAGCCAAACCTTCCCCCGAAGCTTCCCGTAGACCACGTGGAGCATCAGCTCGCCACTGACCGTCCCCGGCAGCGTCTGGAAGGTGTGCTGACAGCGGACCCAGTCGGGATAGTAGATGCCCATGTACTCGATGTTGGCCTGGCCCAGGACGTAGTTCCCCTGAGCGTCCTTCCGTCGGAGGTGCATCATGGGGGTGCCGTCCAGGCCCTCTGACCTCATGTAGAACGTAATCATGTAGACCGCGTTCGGCTTGAGGGGGAACCGGACGACCAGCTCCCCTTTCCTGGGCACTTCACAGACCAGAGAGGCCTCCCCGGACCGGGCCACACTCGTATCCCGGTGCCAGCCTCCGCTCATCTCAAAGCCGCCGGGCTTTTCGAAGCCACCGTTCGTGATGAGTTCCGGGCCCGGATTGAGCTGATACTCTCCTAACAGGAACCCACCCACCATGCCGAGCGAAAGCAGCTCTGAGCCATCTGCCGAGAGCCCGGTGACCTGCCCGGCCTCGTTCAGCGTCATCACCAGTCCGTCGCCGGTTTTGACCTCGACGGCACCAGCCCAGGCGCAAAGAGCCAGCACGGCAGCGAGGGCCATCGCCAGGTGCCGATTCATCTTCTCCCCCTTCTGTATCCTGGGCGTGTGGGTGCGGGGCCGCCAGGGCCCTATCCTGTGGCCACGTACATCTCGTCACTCACCCGGAGGAATTCCAGGCACATCGCGTCGATGGCCTCCTGGGTGTGACCTGCGCCCGTCGGGTCGCCGTAGTACCCGCAGATGAAGCCGCCTTCAGGCCGGCCCAGCTGTGCGACCATCTTGCGGACGTACTGGCGAATGTCGTCGGGGTTCCCCCGGGTCATCGTATTCTGGATGTCCACGGGGCACCAGAAAGCTATGCGGCCCCCAAAACGCTCGCCCAGCAGTTCTAAGCCCATGTTCTGCTGCTGGTCCATCTGGATCACGTCGAGCCCCGCCTCAATGAGGTCGTCGAGGATCTCCACGACGTGGCCACAACTGTGGAGGAAGGTCAGCAGTCCTGCTTCGTGTGCGGCCTGGTAGACCCGGGCGTATCGAGGCTTCCAGATTTCCCGCCAGGAGCCCAAGCCGATCATCAGGCGATTCTGCAATCCCCAGTCATCGCACCAGAAGAAACCGTCAACACCCTCCTCCGCATACTTGTCGATGGCGTACAGGTTCATCTCGACGAGGATGTCTATCAGCCCACCAAGTCTGTCGGGGGCCTGATAGATGTCGGCCCAGGTGTTCTCCAGCCCGCGGATAAAGTGCACACGCTCGTAGAGGGAAACGCCACCGCCGAGGAGAAAGCTGTCCCCCGCGTGGTCGCGGGCCCCCTTCAGGTTCTCCCATCGTCTCGGCTCCCTGATGTCGGGAACCACGAGCGTGTCGAACTCCCTCCAGGTCTTCAGGGGGAACTCCTTCACC
>CAZIBA010000131.1:0-4856 GCA_964536795.1 uncultured Planctomycetota bacterium
GCCCGGGCCATCGCCCTGGACCCCGAGGTCATCCTCTACGACGAACCCACCACCGGACTGGACCCCCTGCACGCCGACGACATCAACGACCTCATCATCCACACCCAGCGCACCGTCCGGGCCACCACCGTCATCGTCACCCACGACATCGTCAGCGCCTGCCGGGTGGCCGACCGCATCGTCATGCTCCACAGCGGTCGACTCATCGCCGGGGGCTCGCCCGAGGAGGTGCTCACCTCCGACGTCCCCCAGGTGCGCGACTTCATCCGCGGGCGGACCGGCGACCGCCTCTACCAACTCCGCGCACCCAGCCAGGGAGGACCCAGCCCATGACCCAGCGCAGCCAGGAGATACTCATCGGACTGGTGGTCCTCGTCGGCCTGGTCCTGCTGGCCGTTCTCATCGTCCTCTTCGGGGAGTTCCGGGAACTCTGGCGGGAGACCTACACCGTCACCGCTCGCTTCGGGACGGCCGCCGGCATCCGCCCGGGCACCCCCGTCTTCATCACCGGCGTGGAGGCCGGTGCCGTGGAGGACGTACAGCTCCTCTCCCCCGGCGTCCTGCTCACGCTGGCCATCGACGCCAACTACGACCTCCCCGGTGACTGCACCGTGAGCGTCCGCCGGAAGGGCATTCTCGCCGACCCCTTCATCGAGTTCAGCGGTGGCGACCCGGCCTCGGGTGTCCTCCCCCGCGACGGGACGGCCGAACTGGAAGGCTACGTCGCCCCCTCCTTCGATGAGGCCGCCGCCCGCCTCCAGAACCTGGCCGAGCGCCTCGGCGACCTGCTCGCCGACAGCGACCTTCAGGACAACTTCCGTACCACCCTCTCCAACCTGGCCGAGCTCTCGGGCCGCGGACCCGAACTCATCGACCGCGCCGGTGAGCTCACCGACGAGCTCCGCCGATTCGTCGACCTGAGCTCCCAACTGGTCGAGGACGCCCGCGCTCTGGCCACTGACGCCCGCACTCAGATGCACCATCAGGGACAGAACCTCGACCGACTCGTCGCCAGCCTCATCACCAACTCCGAGGAACTCAACCGCTCCCTCCGCTCGGCCGCCGAGATGCTCGACGAGCTTCGCCGAGGACAGGGCTCCGTCGGCAAGCTCCTCACCCAGGACGACCTCTATCGCCAGCTCGTCGACACGGTCTCCCAGACCAGGAAGACCGTCGCCCAGCTCGGTGAGACCATCGCCTACTTCCGCGAGCACCCCGAGGTGCTCGTCTGGGGTCCCGAGGAGACCAGGAAGGAGTCCCCTGATCTCTGGCCCTTCTGATCCCGCCCACCACCCTCACGGCTCCGCCCTCTACAGCGGCCTGGCCCGCCTCTACGACCCCATCTTCTCCTCCGTCTTCGCACCGCGGCACCGTCTGGCCCTCCGCCTAATCTGCCCGGCCCCCGGAGACCGCATCCTGGACGCAGGAATCGGCACTGGGCTATCCGTAACCTATTACTCTCACAGTACTTACGTCGTCGGCATAGACCTCGCAAGACCCATGCTCGACCAGGCTGCTCGAAAGGCCCGGGAGCTGGGTCTGGGGCACGTGTCCCTCAGTCAGATGGACGCCTGCCGACTGGCCCTGGCCGACGGCGGCTTCGACGTAGTCATCAGTGCCTTCGTGGCCAGCGTCGTTGGCGACCGGGAGGCCTACTTCGCCGAGCTTCGCCGGGTCTGCCGGGCCGACGGTGTCATCTGCGTGGTGAACCACGTCCACTTCCGCACCTGCCCCCTGGCCTGGCTGGAGGAGCGCCTGGAGCCCCTGTTCCGCCGACTGGGTTGGCACGCCGACCTCACCCTGGAAGACATCGTCGCCGGAGTGGGCCCGGGGCACGTATCCGTGCACAGCCTCTGGCCTGCGGACCCCTGGCCCATCGTCATATGCCGACGGGGCACCTGAGGACGAAGGGCCTCGCCTCGCTCCTGCACAAATCCGCTCGCCAGTCGCTTTTTTAGTGGCGGAGGAGGTGCGCATGTACTATATCTTGGGATTAGGTAATGTTCCACGTGGAACACTCGAGGGTCCAGCGTGCGCTTATTGTGCGTTGCCAACCAGAAAGGCGGGGTGGGAAAGACCACCACGGCCGTTCACCTGGCTGCTGGTCTGGCCTGGGCGGGGCTGCGCGTGCTTCTGTGCGATCTGGACGTCCAGGGCAATGCCACCAGCGGCCTGGGGCTCAAGGTGCCGGCTTCTCCCCTTCCCCGTCCTCAAGCCTCTGGACGTGACGGTCTCGACGTCATCTTCCTGGCCAACTGGCTAAACGATCGCCCCCAGCTCTCGGCCTCGGAGGTGGCCCAGGTGCTTCCTCAGGGTAAGTACGACCTGGCCGTGCTGGACTGCCCGCCCGCCTTCGGCCGGGCGACCGAGTTGGCCCTGAAGTTCTCCGACTGGGTGCTCATACCCATCCAGTGCGAGTACTTCGCAATGGAGGGCTTGAGCCAGATACTGGAATCGGTCCGGGCGAGCCAGGGCCAGCGAGATCATCCACTTCCCGTGCTCGGCATCCTTCTTACCTTGTTCGACCCTGACGAGGACGTGAGCGCCGAGATCGCTGCGGAGGTCAGGTCGGTTTTCCGCGACAAAACGTTCAAAGTGCAGATACGAAGAAACGCGCAGTTCGTAGAAGCCTCCAGTTTCGGAAAGACCATGTACGAGTACGACATACGTTCTCCCGGTGCCTGGGACTATCTGAGCTTGACGAGGGAGGTGCTGGAAAATGTCCGAAGGTAGGTTGGGACGCAGGCTGACTGACATCCTGTCAGTCCAGGGGAGCAAGACCGAGTTCCCACAGGGAGAGGGGGCACCTTCCGAGATACCCGTTGGCCGCATCGACGCCAACCCCTTTCAGCCCAGGACGGCCTTCGACCCGGAGAAGCTGGAGGAGCTCAAAAACTCCATCAGGGCGTCGGGCATACTCCAGCCCATCATGGTGCGCCCGGCCGGCGACCGCTACCAGGTGGTGGTGGGAGAGCGTCGTCTGCGGGCCGCCCGCGACCTCGGGCTGGCCAACATCCCGGCCGTGATTCGGGCCGTGAGCGACGAGGAGCTGCTGGAGCTGGCCCTGGTGGAGAACATCCAGCGGGCCGACCTGAACCCCATCGAGAAAGCCAAGGCCTACCGCAGGCTCACCCAGGAGTTCGGCCTCACCCAGGAGCAGGTGGGCTCACGCGTCGGTCAGGACCGCTCCAGCGTCGCCAACTTCGTCAGACTGCTCGAGCTTCCCAAGGAGGTCCAGGACTGTGTTTCACGTGGAACACTCTCGATGGGCCACGCCCGCGCACTGCTCTCCGTCGGCGAGGTCGCCAGGCAGGTGGAACTGGCCGCCAGGGTGACGCGTGAAGGGCTCTCCGTGCGGGAGACCGAGAGGCTGGCCGAGAGCGTCGCCTCCCCGGAACGTCGGCGGGCCCGCCCCGAGAAGACGGCCCAGGTGCGCCGACTGGAGGACCGCCTCAAAAGACACCTGGGCAGCCGCGTTCGCATCTACGAGGGGAAAAAGCACGGCCGCATCGTCCTGGAGTTCTACGGCGCCCAGGACTTCGATCGCCTGATGAGGATCATCGGCCTGCCCGTCGAGGGGTGACCTAAAGCGACGCCGACTCACCTCTTAGGGCCTTCTTGAACGCCGCGCAGGCCTCCCTGATGTCGGGCTGGGAGATGATGGCCGAGCACACGGCCACTCGGTCTGCGCCCACGGCCAGCACCTGGCTGAGGTTCTCCAACGTGATGCCCCCGATGGGGTAGACGGGACAATCCGGGCGCAGTCGCCGGAAGAGGTGGGAGAGGTAGGGGAGGCCGGCCATCTCGGGCTGCTCCTTGCTGGTGGTGGCGAACATGGAGCCGGCGGCCAGGTAGTCGGGGGCCTGGGCCAGGGCCTGGCGGGCCTCCATCTCGTTGTGGGTGGAGACCCCGATGATGTGGGTGGGGCCCAGCAGTCTCCTGGCCTGGGTCACGGGGAGGTCCATCTGACCCAGGTGGACTCCGTCGGCGTCGCAGAGCTCGGCCACGTCCACGCGGTCGTTGATGATGAGGAGCACACCGGCCTCCCGCGTCATCCGCCTGAGCGCGACGGCGTTGGCCAGGAAAGGCCCGTCGGCCAGCTTCTTCTCCCGGTACTGGATGACGTCCGCTCCACCCTCGATGAGCGCGTGCGCCGCTGCGAAAAAGGGTGCGCTGGCCAGCGCCGAGGTGAGGAGCACGTAGAGCTGCGCCTCCGCCAGCCGTCCGGCCGGAGCCCCCATCTGACGCAGGATCTGCAGGCGGACCGTCGTGGGTTTCAGGCCGGCCCTGACCAGCTCTCGGCGGACCTCCCCACCCCCCGCCTCCAGGAGGGCCAGGAGCAGGTGCTCGGTGCCGATGTGACCAGCCCCCAGCTCGCCCGCGGCCCGCCGGGCCGAAGCGATGACGGCCCGGGCGCTGGCATCGTAGCCGATGCCGTCCACCCGCACCGTCTCCTGCGACAGCGAAGCCACCGCCGGGAAGAGGCCGGCCAGGACGGCCACCTCCACACCGAGCGTGCGCAGGATGTCACGGGCCACGCTCCGCTTCATGGCCAGCAGTCCGGCCATGATGTAGGCGGGGGTCACCTCCGGGTCACCGGAGACCGCAGCGAACCGCGCGGCCAGCCCCATGGCCCGCCTCACCCGGTCAGTGAAGGGTGCATCGTCCTCGCGCACGCCGTAAGTCCTTATGCAGTCAAGTGTTATGGCTACCGCCTGCTCCGGCGGCCACTCCCGCCGCCGCTGCACTATACCCGGAGAAACGAGAGCGGGCAAGCGGGAAAGGCAGCGAGCACCCGGGGGGCCGGGGGAACTCGGCCGACCGAGGCATGGGCAAGATGTGACAGCCTGTGCCGC
>CAZIBA010000131.1:4956-6330 GCA_964536795.1 uncultured Planctomycetota bacterium
GGCCGGGGGAACTCGGCCGACCGAGGCATGGGCAAGATGTGACAGCCTGTGCCGCGCCACCTCGACGGCCACGAACTACCCTATCACCGGAGAGATAACCTCGTTCCACCGCCGCTGCATTGTGCCGCCCCTCTCGCATGTACCCAACAGTGCCCTCGTTTGTCCCCTTTCCTCCTTGACGGACGACGCAGTAGGTGGTACAAGTAATGGTTGAGCGGGGGTCAAGTGGAGAAGGCTCCAGGGCGGCATGGGAGAGCGGGACGGTGAACCGCATTGCCTGTCGCTCGAATGGTCACGGGAGGGTGTGTTGGGCTGAAAGAGCCCGGGGCAAACAGAGGAGGACGATCAAGGTGGACATACGCCGGGACGCGTGGGGTTTTGGTCTTGCCGTGGCTTCGGTGTTCCTCGTGGCCGCGCTGGTGGAGCTTCCGGCAACGGACAATCCCACCGACGAGTACGTCCGTGTCAGGTACATGTACAACGAGCAGCCCTTTACCGGCCAGAAGTGGTTCTACGACAGTGGCTTCCGGGTGCTCAATAGCGGCTGGTGTGAGGAGAACCACAGGACTCCAGCGCCGGCTGAGCGGAAGTTCGACCACGTCCACGCTGAGGACGAAACAGGCGATGGCTTCCCGTTCATCCACGAGAATCCGTTGTATGGTAATGTCGAAGTGACACGGGACATGGCCGACGCCGGGTGGGACTACGACTACTTCATCCCGATGGACCAAGGCTGGGAGCGCACTTCCCATGCAGACTGCAGGTACAATTGCCATGGCGAGGCCACCGGTTTCAAGACGGTCCTGCTGGCGAGTACCATGTATGGGATGGGGCGGCACCTCGAGGATGCTGGATGGGAAGTGGTTGACCATACCAAGCAGGAATCACAGGTCGGCAGCGGAATGATCGTGGTGATGCAAGGCTACCAGCATAGCTATGTGATCGACTCCGCGCAGTGGAACGGGCTGTTCGGTACCTGGATGGTCGTCGAGAAGCACGAGAAGAGGGACTCCAGCGGCACATACAAGTTGGACATGGGGCCGTTGGGCCGGGCTCCTTACGGAACCGTTTACAAGAAGGTCGAGGAGTGAGTTTCCAGGCAGACTAAGGAAAGATGCAGGAGGCGGAGCGATGAGTCGGCGCAGGTACGTTGGTGGGTTCGGCCTCAGGTCGAGCGTGGCTCTGATCGTGTTGACGGCGGCGGTCGTGGCGGCCGCGTGTATGGTCACGCCAGCGACCTCGGAGGTGGCTGGGAGCGGGGAGCAGGCCGCTGGCGGGGCCTGGCTGGAGGCAGCCCGGGAGAAGATCAGGCCGGAGCGCTGGCCGTCCTGTGGGGGCCTTCTCACAAGGATCGCCGGGCAGGTCGACGAGCTC
>CAZIBA010000132.1:0-5735 GCA_964536795.1 uncultured Planctomycetota bacterium
CCCGCAGAGAATATAACCCACAAATCTGACGCCCATTCCGTCGGGCCTTTGCCCTTGGCGGCCCCCTCTGTATCAGCTATACTGAGGCGTTCGTGAAGTGGTGTCCCGAGCATGCTCTCGGGGACAGCGGAAGGACGGTGGGATAGCTTGATGCGCATTGCCTACGTGGACGCTTTCTCCGGGGCCAGCGGGGACATGCTGCTGGGTGCCTTGGTCGATGCAGGGGTCTCGTTGGACGAACTCCGCCGGGGTCTGGAGGGACTCTCGGTGACCGGTTACGAGCTGCGCAGCGACCGGGTCACCCGGGGTGGCTTGGCCGCCACCAAGGTCCACGTGGAGCTCACCGACGAGCAGCAGCCTCACCGCCATCTGCACCACATCCTCTCCATCATCGACGAGAGCGCACTCCCCGAGCGGGTCAAGGAGCGAAGCCGGCGGGTCTTCCGGGCCCTGGCCGAAGCGGAGGCAGAGGTGCACGGGACCTCTGTCGAGTCGGTGCACTTCCACGAGGTGGGCGCGGTGGACGCCATCGTGGACGTGGTGGGCACGGCCTGCTGTCTGGAGCTGCTCGAGGTGGAGGAGGTCCACTGCTCTCCGCTGGTGGTTGGCAGCGGGTCCGTGGATGCGGCCCACGGTCGCCTGCCGGTACCCGTTCCGGCCACTGCGGCCCTCATCCGGGGGGTACCGGTACGTCAGGTGGAGACGGGCTGTGAGCTGCTCACGCCGACGGGCTCGGCGCTGCTGGTGACCCTGGCCACCCGCTTCGGCCCCATCCCTGAGATGACCATTCACCTGTTAGGTTACGGGGCCGGCAGCCGGGAGTTGCCCCAACACCCCAACCTGCTCAGGGTGGTGGTCGGGGAAACGGCCGAGACCTGGTCGGCCGACCAGGTGGCCGTCCTCGAGACCAACGTGGATGACGCCAGCGGCGAGGCCCTGGGCCACCTGGCCGGACTGCTCATGGAACGGGGGGCGTTGGACGTCTTCTTCGTCCCCATTCAGATGAAGAAGCAGCGGCCGGGTGTCCTACTGACTGTCATCGCCCGGCCGGAAGAGGCCGACGGGCTGGAACGAATCATCTTCGCGCACTCGGGGACCTTTGGCATCCGCCGACGACTGTCTGGCAGGCACGTTCTGGAGCGGACCCATGAGACCGTCCAGACCGAGTTCGGCCCCGTGCGCGTGAAGGTGGGCCGGCTGGGTGAGCAGGTGACGGTCGTGGCCCCGGAGTATGAGGACTGCGCACAGCGCGCGGGTGAGCGTGGTGTGGCTTGGCGGCGGGTGTACGAGGCCGCCCTGATGGCCGCCCACGCTCAGGGCATTCGACCCGGAGACCCAGCGCCCTCGGGTGAGGAGGTCGGCCGGCGATGAGTGGCTGGCTCGTGGCCTTCCTGATCCTCCAGCTCTTCGTGCTGGGGGTCTGGTTCTACCGCCACCTGGTGCTCATCCGGGTTCTCAGGAACGACCCGGCCCTGCCCGTTGACCCGCTCCCTGGGCTAACGGACCCGCCCTTGGTTTCCGTCATCGTGCCCGCTCGCAACGAGGAGACCAACATCGGCCACTGTCTGGACAGCCTCCTGGCGCAGAGCTACGCGAACCGGGAAATCCTCATCGTGGACGACCGCTCCGAAGACACCACCGCCGAAGTGGTCCGCCGCTGCCAGGAGCAGCACCCCGAGGTGCGCCTCATTCAGGTGGACGAGCTTCCTCCCGGCTGGACCGGTAAGACCCACGCCCTGGCCCAGGCAGCAGACCAGGCCGAGGGCGACTGGCTCCTCTTTGTGGACGCCGACACACGCCTCCACCAGCACAACCTTGCCAATGCCGTCGGCTACGCCCGCAACCACAACCTGGACATCCTCACCCTGTTGGCCCGGGCCGAGTGCGGGACCTTCTGGGAGCGGACCTTGCAGCCACTGCTGGGGAGCATGCTCATGATCCGCTTCCCGCTGGCGGCGGTCAACGCCCCCCGCCGTCGGTTGGCCTTCGCCAACGGACAGTATATCCTCATCAGCCGATCCTGCTACGACCGTCTGGGGGGTCACGAGGCCGTGCGCGGGGAGCTGCTGGAGGACATCGCCCTGGCCCGGCAGGCCAGGGAAGAGGGCTGTGCGCTGGCGCTCCTCTATGGTTTCCGGGCGGCCCGTGTCCGTATGTACGGCACGTTGAGGGAGATGTGGCGGGGCTGGCGAAGAATCTACATCCACGCCTTCGGCCGGAGCATCCCCAGCCTGCTCCTGAGTGCCGTGCTCATCGTCGTCTTTTCCCTGAATCCCCTTGCTCTGGTGGCTGTGGCCGGGGGGCATCTGCTCCTGATGGGGGGAGGCGCGCTGTGGTGGTGGCTCTTCGCCCTGGGGACAGCTCAGGTCACGGCTATGATCTCGGTCACTTACCGGATGTACGCAAGACTCATCCTGGCCGACCCCCGCTACCTGCTTTTCTATCCGCTGGCCATGGTGGTGGGGCTGGGCATCTTCCTGGACGCGGTAGTCGCACTGCTGGTCCGCAGGGAACTGGTCTGGCGGGGCACCGCCTACCCCCACACCTCACCGGCGGAATGAAGGCCTGGCCCTGATTCGGGGGCGGTCACCGGGTTCTGAGTTCCACCTTCGGTTCCCCCACTTCGCCGGGCGCGGTAGCAGCTGCGGCGTCTTGAGGATGGTGGGCCAGCCAATCGGCGATGGCGGGAAAGACGTCCCGGGGAGCGTAGCGGCCGATTATCAGGTCCAGGTGACCGTAGTCGATGGAGTCGTTGTTGACCAAGGCGAATATGTGGAAGGCCTTGTCCTGGGAGCTGATGTGGTGGTAGACGTAGCGTATGGCTTCCGGCGGGGCGATGAGGTCCACCAGGCCGCCGGTCACGAAGCAGGGAACGGTGACCTGATCCAGGAGTCCGGCGTACCTTGTCTCATCGTCGGCGCTGCGCATTTCGCCCGTCTCCACGGCCTTGACCAACTGGTCCAGTACGCCCACGGGGATGTCCTCCACGCCGCGGGTGAAGAACTCGCGCAGCACCGGACGGTCGACGTGGCGGGGGTTGTAGAGGGCAGCGGCCACCCCGCTTCGCTGGTCCAGCCGGCGCAGCGAGGCCGGTATGCTGGCGTTCACCAGCAGGGTGATGAGCTTGAAGAGCTCCTTGTTGTCGCGGAAGGCGGCCAGGAAGTTGTTGGGCGGCTGGGGGATGGTGAGAGGCACGCCCAGAGAAACGATGCTGGCCAGCCCTTCGTTGCCGAACCGTCCGACGTAAGCATAGATGATGACCCCGCCCAGGCTGTGACCCACCCAGTGCACCTGGGGCGCCCCCGTCTGTTCGCGCACGGTCCTGAGGATGGTTGGGACGTCGTAAATGATGTAGTCGTCCATGGTCCAGTCGAGCTTGGTGGGGTCGATGCTGGGGAAGGTGAGCTCGCGGGGGAGTTCGGGGATGACGGGCCGAAGCTGCCGGCGCAGCCAGTTGATGCCCGGCTTGGTCGACCCCCCGGCCCCCCGGAGCGCCGGCACCCAGACGTCGTAGCCTCGACCGGCCAGGTAACGAGCCAGGCTGACCTCCTCGCTGATGTCGAAGAAGCGGTCGTTGCAGTTGAGGCCGTGGCAGAGGACCACCGGGGCCCGGGTGGGGTCCGTGGACTGAGGCTTGAACCGACGGATGGACAACGTCCAGCCGTCCTCGGTGCGGGTGCGTTCGAAGTCCGTCGTGTAAGCGAAGGTGGCCGGCCCGCCTTTCACGGTTGGCGTGGTACAACCGGCCGCGAAGAGGCAGGCAAGAACCGCTGTCCCGACGACCAGGCTTCGCTTGCCTGCTACCCGCTCATTTCCAGTATCCATTGGCAGAGCTCACAGAAAAAGGGCTGGGGATCAGGTTCGAACTCCAGTGTATGGTAAGCATCGGGGTACAACGACAGGCGTTTCCGGGCGTCGGGCAACGCCTGAAAGAAGCACTCGAGCTTGCTGTTGTCAACTATCCTGTCCCGACCGGCCAGGAACAACAACACGGGAAGCCTCAGGTCTGCCGTCCTTCCCCGCAAGGCGAGCTCCAACCCGGCCGAGGCCATCAGCATCCGCGCCGTCGCCTCGTGAAGGGCCAACGGGTCGTCTTCGATGTAGCGCACCCTCTCCGGGTTGTCGGTGAAGAGCCCGGCATCGGCCAGGGGGATGGGAAAGAGGCGCTCGGGCTGCCAGAACCGCCAGAAGAGGACGGCCAGCTTCTCTGCGGGGGTCAGGTCCACCTGGGCGTAGAGTCCGGGAGCAACCAGTACCACGCTCCGCAGCAGATGCCTATAGCGGCGGGCGAAGGCGACGGCCAACTTCCCACCCCAGGAGATGCCCATTAGGTGGACCGGAAGTCCTCGGAGGAGGGCTCGGGCCCGGAGGACGGTTCGGCGCACGTCCTCTACGAGCACTCGGTAGTTGGGAGCGTCGCCCCGCGCCCGGCGGTTCATTCCCGACCCCCGTCGGTCGGGAGCGATGACCGAGACGCCTGCCCGCGCCAGGTGCTCGGCCGAGCCCGCATACCAACCGCTGTGGCTCTGGATGCCGTGAAGCATGACCACTGCGGCCCGGGGGTCTTCGGCCAGCCAGAGCCGCTCGTAGAGACCGGTGGCGGGTGATCGCTCGACCCTCGCCTCCACGGGTGTTCTCCCTTCACCAAGGGACCGACGAGTGCCTGACAGTGAACCGCTCCAGCACCCGGGGTCGGACGACCACCCCCAGCCCGGGCCCGGGGAGCAATCGGGCCCAGCCCCCGCTGCCGAAGGTGATGTCCGGCTCGGTCAACTGCACCGAGAGCAGGAAGCGATCGTAGGAGCCCTCCACGTGTTCCAGTCGGCCCAGGGCGCAGGCCAGGTGCCGACCGGCCGCGGACAGAAGTCCCGTCTCACCCACCAGACAGCCCAGTTGCGCCCGGCCTCCGGCCTCCTCGACCGCAGCTGCCACACGCGCACTGGCCAGCAACCCGCCACACTTGGAGATGCGGACGTTGACCAACTCACACCACCCCCTGGCCAGGGCCTCCCGGGCCTCGCTGACGCTGCGCACCGACTCATCGAGCATCACCGGGATGCCCAACTGGCTCAGGGCGGGCAGCCGGTCTTCCTGGCCCGGGGACAGGGGCTGCTCGATGCAGCTCGGCTTGCAGGGAGCGATCTCTTCCAGGACCCAAGCCGCGTCCACGGGAGACCAGGCGCCGTTGGCGTCCAGTCGGAGGTCGTTGCCGCCCAGAGTGCGGCGAAGCCAGCGCACCTTCTTCACGTCGGCCTGAGGCTCAAAGCCGACCTTGGCCTTGAAGTCGTGGAAGCCGGCCAGCAGCATGGCCCCGGCCACCAGGCACTCGCGCCAGACCTGGGAACCGGAAAGCACGGCCGTATACTGTACGAACTGTTTCGGTTGCACGAGCTCCGTCGGGACGACGCAGCGAACGGCCTCGGACAGGGGAAAGCCCAGCGACCGGCCGAAGGCGTCCAGCACGGCCAACTCCGAGGCACACCAGTAGGCGTGGGGCAGGTAGCGACTGGCGGCCGGCGGCGGCTCCGCCTCCGACTCCTCAGCGTTGACGGAGACCCGAAGTCCCGCCGGAGCGTGCTCTCCCAACCAGGAGACGAGTTCCTGAGGGTCCTCAGCCCGGCAGTTGAGGAGGTCACGGCCCCTCTGTTCGAACTCGCGGAAGCAGGTCTCGGGACTCTCACCGGTGACGTAGTCGCGGGGCACACCCTCACCCCAGCCCACGGTGTCGTCGTCGA
>CAZIBA010000132.1:5745-6251 GCA_964536795.1 uncultured Planctomycetota bacterium
GGTCGTCCGTGTAGGTGACCCCGACGCCGAAGCGGGTGTCGTCGTCGAGGGTGACCTGGCAGACGACGTTGGAGGCCAGCGCCCTTTCGGCAGCGGCGTGACGGAAGCGTCGGCGGAGTGGGATCTCCACCTGATGCAGGCGGACGTTCCGGACGCGAGGCACGGTCTCCTCCTCCAGACAGAGGACAGAATGCAGGAGGGCCGACATCCCCGTCGGCCAACTCCCCGACCGGACAGGTCCGTACGGCTCAGTGGCAGATGCCCGGCCCCCCGAAGGCCCTGAGAGGTGTGCCTTCCGGCCTCACCAAAGCACGCGGGGGTCGAAGTCGTCGTCGGTCAGACCCACGTTGAGCTTCAGGTCCTCGAAGCTGTAGGTTTCCTGGAGCTGGTGGCGGGCGTCGTAGGTGGTGACCCGGATGGGGAGAAGCAGTTCGGTATCGATGTTCCAGTAGCGAAAGCCACCGTCCTCCAGGACCCGCATGATGACCCAGGTTGGCCGGTCGAGG
>CAZIBA010000133.1:0-6193 GCA_964536795.1 uncultured Planctomycetota bacterium
CCGACTTCGACTGGAGGACTGGACCTACGACGCCGAGCTTCTCTATGTGGCCCGCAGACTGGGCTCCGAGGTCAAAGAGGTCCCCATCACCTGGTCCGACGACCCCGACACCCGGGTGCACGCCCTCCGGGCCGCCGGCCGATCCTTCGTCGGCTTGCTGCGCATCCGTCTCAACGGCCTCCTCGGCCGCTACGACTGACGGCCCGGAGACGCCTGTCGGCGGCGGGTCAGGCTTGATTCCCGTTGTCTCCTCGCGTATGCTGTTGTCTTGCTCTTAGGCAACCTCGATTCTCGCCACCACGCTGGAAAGGGCAGCTATGCGCATCCTTCTGGCAGCAACTGACCGCGACCTGCTGGGCTGCCCGGTCCGCCTGCCCGTCGGTGAGGAGACGGTCGGGCATCCCTTCTGGCGGCTCGTCCCCGAAGATGGGTCGGCGGCGATCACTGCTCAGATGGTGGCGACGGCCCAGGGGCCGGCCCTCACCTGGGTGGTGCGGTCGCTCCCCGCCGGGAGGGCGCGCGCTTACGATGCCACGCCGGTCCCGGCTGAGGAGGCGTCGGCCTCGGCTGGCGTGGAACTCCGACCGGGGTCGCCCGGCGTCGTCGAAGTAGGCATCGCCGGCAGGCCGTTCACGGCGTACCACTACGGCGAGGACGTCGTTCGGCCTTACTTCTATCCCGTCGCCGGTCCCTACGGACCGTCCCTCACCCGCCACTTCCCCATGGACGACGACGGGCCCGGCGAGAGCCACGACCATCCCCACCATCGCTCGCTCTGGGTCGCTCACGGTGACGTGAACGGCGTCGATAACTGGAGCGAGATGGAGGGCCACGGGCGCGTGGTCGCCCGGAAGGAGCCGGTGGTGAGCTCGGGGTCGGCCGTGGGTCTGCTGGAGGCCGAGAACGAGTGGGCCGGAGCCGATGGCAGAAAGGTGTGCGAGGAGACCCGGCGGGTGACGTTCTATGCCGGGGCCCCGGCGGCCCGCGTCGTCGACTTCGAGGTCACCTTCCGGGCCAGCGAGGGGGAGCTGCGGTTCGGCGACACCAAAGAGGGGGGCATTCTTTCGGTGCGGGTGGCCGGGACGCTGAAGGCGTCGGCGGGTGGCTGCATCACCAACGGCGTCGGAGGTCGGGGTGAAGCCGACTGCTGGGGCAAGCAGGCCCCCTGGTGTGACTACTCGGGCATTGTCGGGGGCGAGTTGGTGGGCCTGGCCGTCTTCGACCATCCTGACAACTTCCGTCACCCCACGTACTGGCACGTGAGGGACTATGGGCTGATGACGGCCAACCCCTTCGGGCTGAGCCACTTCCTCGGCGACGAGAGTGCCGACGGCTCGCTCACGGTTCCCGCCGGCGACACACTCATCTTCCGCTACCGCCTGTACGTACACGCCGGCGACTCCAGTGGGGCCCGCACGGCCGAGCAGTACGGGAACTACGTCGCCCCACCCCAGCCGCGCCTCCACCTCGAGGGATGACCATGTCCTCCCGCGCCACTCTCTACCCCCTGCTCTTCGAGGACCTCTTCAAGGAGAAGATCTGGGGCGGCCGGCGGCTGGAGACTCGGCTTGGCCGCACGCTGCCTCCCGGGCAGGCCATCGGCGAAAGCTGGGAGGTGAGCGACCGCGCTCCCGACGTCAGCGTAGTAGCCAACGGGCCGCTTCGGGGCGTCACCCTCCATCAGCTCGTTCAGGAAAGACCAGACGAGCTGTTGGGGCCGGGTTTCGACCTGGGCCGCTTCCGGCGTTTCCCCTTGCTGGTCAAGTTGATCGATGCGGACCGGGTGCTCTCGGTGCAGGTGCACCCGGACGACGACTTCGCCCGCAACCACGACCCCCACGACGACGGCAAGACCGAAATGCTCTACGTCCTGGACTCCCAGCCCGACACCGTCCTCTACCTGGGCCTGAAGGAGGGCGTGACCCGCTCAGACCTCGAGGGTGCCCTCGCCAGGGGGGACGTGAGCGAGCTGCTCTGTCCGGTAGAGGTAGCGCGCAGCGACGCCGTGTTCGTGCCCCCAGGGACGGTGCACGCCTACGGGGCTGGACTGCTGGTGGCCGAGGTGCAGCAGAACTCGGACCTCACCTACCGGGTCTACGACTGGGGCCGAGTGGGCGCCGACGGCAGGCCCCGTCCGCTCCACCTGAAGAAGGCCTTGGCCGTCGTCAACTGGGAGGCCCGCCCGGAGAAAGTCAAGCCGGCGCTCATTGCCGAAGGTGCCGTCCGGAGGGAGCTCCTGGTCCGCTCCCCCAAGTTCGCCGTCGAGCGCTGGACCCTGCGAGAGGCCGTGAGCGAACCTCTAAGGGGGAGGTTTCTGCTGCTCATGGCTCTGGAGGGGTCCGCCGAGTTGGCCGGGGCCGAGGGCGGTCCGGCGGTGACCCTCGCTCGGGGCCGCTCGGCACTGCTGCCCGCGGCCCTGGAGCGGGTGGAGTTTCGGCCGCAAGGGGAGACGCTCCTCCTGGTTGTTTCCCCCGGGGATGGAGGCGGGTGAGGAGATGGCCGAACGCCTGCACAAGTACCTGGCCTCCTGCGGGCTGGGCAGCCGACGGTCCTGCGAGCAGCTCATACTGGCCGGCCGGGTCACCGTGGACGGCCGTACGGTGACCGAGCTGGGCAGCAAGGTCGAGCCGGGCCAAGTTGAGGTCCACGTGGACGGTCAGGCGGTGCGTCCCGAGGCCGTTGCCTACTACCTCCTTCACAAACCCGTCGGCTATCTCTCCACCACCCGGGCCCGCCGGGGTGTGCTCACCGTGCTCGACCTGATACCCCGGAAGGACCTTCGGCTCTTCATCGCCGGGCGACTGGACGTGGCCAGCGAAGGGCTGATGCTCATCACCAACGACGGCGAGCTCACCGATCTGCTCACCCACCCCCGCTACGGGGTGCCCAAGACCTACCGGGTGACGGTGGCCGGGGAGCTGAGCTGGCGGGAGCTGCGCCGGTTGCGTAAGGGGGTTGAGCTGGAGGACGGCCTGGCGAAGGCTGAGGAGGTGAGTCTGATGCGCTCTGCGCGGACCTTTGCGGGCGCTCGTCAGTCTGCTGAGTCCAAGGCCGACGTGACCGTGCTCTCAGGCCGGAAACGGATGGTCAGGAGGATGTTCGCCAAACTGGGTTTCAAGGTGACCCGGCTCAGACGAGTCCGGGTGGGACTGCTGGACCTGGGTCGGCTGGCCAGGGGCACCTGCCGAAAGCCCAAGCCCTGGGAGATGAAGTACCTCCGTCTCCTTCGCAGGTGCCGTTCCCACCAGGCCGCGCTCGAACGGATGCAGCCAGGAGAGGGGTCCCCCCGATGAAGCTGGCCGTCGTGACCGACGAGATCAGTCAGGACCCGGGAACGGCCGTCGAGTTGGGGCGGGAGTGGGGCGTCGAGTGGTTCGAGGTGCGCACCCTCTGGGGTGGACGCGTCCCCGACATGCAGCCGGGCGTCATCGACAGGCTGGAGGCCGCCCTCAAGACGTTCGGGGCCCGGGTCTCAGCCGTCAGCCCGGGCTTCTTCAAGGTGCCGGTGGACGACGAGCGCGTAGGACCCGCCCTGGACGATGCCTTTCCCCGGGCCCTGACTCTCACCTGCCGACTGGGCGCCGACCGGATGGTGCTCTTCGGCTTCCTCCGCCCCGAGTCGGCCGACCGAGCCGACGAGCCGCCCCGGGAGGTGGTGGAGCTGCTGGGGCAGATGGCCGAGCGGTCGGCGGCCCAGGGCGTGCTCTGCGTGCTGGAGAACGAGGCGGTCTGCTGGGGTGATACGGGACTGCGGGCGGCCGAGCTCGTCCGCCGGGTGGGCCACGAGAACCTGAAGCTCAACTGGGACCCGGGCAACTCGGTGACGGCAGGGAGTCCCGCGCCCTATCCCGACGAGTACCGGGAGCTGCGTGACCTGGTGGCCCACGTGCACGTGAAGGACGCGGCCTGGCGGGAAGGAAAACTCGTCACGGTGGCCCCCGGGGAGGGTATAATAGATTGGTTGGGGCAACTGAGGGCCCTCCAGGCCGATGGGTACGAGGGGTTCGTCACTGTCGAAACCCACTTCGGACCCAAGGTGTCTGCGTCCCGGCGATGTGTCCAGCGGGTGAGGAATATGCTGGAGCAGGGGGTTGCCGGGAACGAGAGGTAGGGATGCGGCTTCGGCCCCTTGTGCGAACGGGATCGTCCTTGGACTCAGCGGACGGACCGGGGAGTGTGTTCCCGACGGTCCACTTGCACAGAGACAGATATCGACGAGGTGGCTGACACGTGACTCAGTTGGAAGCGGCGCGGGTCGGTGAGCTGACGGACGAGATGCGGACGGTAGCCCAGGCCGAAGGCCTGGAGCCGGGGGAGCTTCTGGAGAAGGTGGCGGCCGGGCGGGTGGTCATCCCGGCCAACGCCGACCGCAAGCTCGCCTCACCCTGTGCCATCGGTGAGGGGCTGCGCACCAAGACCAACGCCAACATCGGCACCTCGGCTGACGTGGCCGACCCCGAGATGGAAATGGCCAAGCTCCAGGCCGCCCTGGACGCCGGCGCCGACACGGTGATGGACCTGAGCACGGGCGGTGACCTGGTCGGCGTCCGCCGACGCCTCCGGGAGGCCTGTCCCATTCCCCTGGGGACGGTACCGGTGTACGAGGCCTTCGCCGGGGCCGTCCACGCCCACGACGTAGCCGCCGTCCAGCCCGATGCCCTCCTGAGTACCATCGAGACCCACGCACGGGACGGGGTGGACTTCGTCACCGTTCACGTGGGCGTGACCCGGGAAGTGGTGGCCGAGCTCCGCCGACGGCCCCGTCTCTGTGGGGTGGTCAGCCGGGGAGGGATGCTGCTGGGCGAGTGGATGAGACGACGCGATGAGGAGAACCCGCTCTACGAGCGTTACGACGAGTTGCTGGAGATCGCCCGGGCCCACGACCTGACGCTGAGTCTGGGTGACGGCCTCCGTCCGGGGGCCCTGAGCGACGCCGGCGACGCGGCCCAGGTGCGGGAGTTGGTGGTTATCTCCGAGCTCGTCCGCCGGGCGCGGGCGGCCGGGGTGCAGGTGATGGTGGAGGGGCCGGGTCACGTGCCGCTGGACGAGGTGGAGGCCCAGGTGCGCACGGCCAAGGCCCTCACCGACGGTGCGCCCCTCTATCTCCTGGGGCCCATCGTTACCGACGTGGCCCCTGGCTACGACCACATCACCGCGGCCATCGGTGGGGCCGTGGCAGCAGCTGCGGGGGCGGACTACCTCTGCTACGTCACCCCCAGCGAGCACCTGGGCCTTCCCGGCCCCGAGGAGGTGAGGGCCGGGGTGGTGGCCGCTCGCATCGCCGCCCACGCCGGTGACGTGGCCAAGGGTCTGAAGGGGGCGCGGGCCTGGGACGACAAGATGAGTCGATGCCGACGGGAGCTGGACTGGGACGGCGTAACCCGGTTTGCCCTTGACCGCAGCCTTGTCGAGCGCTACCGTCGTGAGCACGGACCCCTGGCCGGGACCGCGTGTACGATGTGCGGTGAGTTCTGCGTGTATCGTCTTGCCAGTTCCGCCGTGCCTGGTCCGCCGGTCGGAGAGGGGGGGCCGTCGGGCGCGTCGGAGACGCCCGGGGAAGCGGCTGGGCCGCGCTGACGGGGGCGCGCCGGTGCACAGCCAAGGGCAATAAGTTGTCGTCGCCCCGCTGGCGGGACCTGGACCATGCTGAAGGAAGAAAGACCGGCGAGCCGCATCCTGGGCGGCTTTGAGGTGCTCGACCTCATCGGTCAGGGGGGCATGGGTTCGGTGTACCTGGCCCGTCAGATCAGCATGGACCGGCAGGTGGCCTTGAAGATCCTCTCCCCCCAACTGGCCAAGGACAAGAAGTACCTGGAGCGCTTCTTCCGGGAAGCCCGGATGTCGGCGATGCTCAACAACGTCCACATCGTCCAGGGCATCGACGTGGGCGAGGCCGAGGGCTTCTACTACTTCGCTATGGAGTACGTGGAGGGTCCCACACTGGCCGAGATCCTGCGCGAGCGGGACAAGCTCTCCGAGTCCGACGGCCTGCGCGTGGTCCTGCAGGTGGCCGGGGCCCTGGAGCACGCCCACGACCGAGGGCTGGTCGCAGAAGCTGGGCGCCGACGGTCGCCCGCTGCTGCAGTTCGCGAGCCCGAAGCGCGGCAAGCCCCCCGAGCATCTTGCCGATCTCTCACCGGACGAGCGCGCGGCCCGGATCGGCAGCCCGGATCGGCTGCTGGCCGCCGGCCGG
>CAZIBA010000134.1:0-6186 GCA_964536795.1 uncultured Planctomycetota bacterium
GACAGTAGCCGCGCCAAGGTCCACCTGGCCCTTCTGCCTGGATGGTCACCAGTCCGCCAGTGACCCGTCGTCGTGCCACAAGCGCGGGTTCTCCCAGGCCCCGTCGTAGAGGTGGCCGGCCAGGGCATCCTCGTCCACCTCGATACCCAAGCCGGGGCCTGTCGGCACGTCGATGTAGCCGCTCGACGCCTCGAAGGGCTTCTTGAGGTAGCCCTCACCCAGAGAGACCTGTTCCTGGCACAGGAAGTTGGGAATGCAGGCGTCCAGCTGCAGGCAGGCAGCCAGGGCGACAGGCCCCAGGGGGCAATGGGGGGCTATGGCCGCGTAGTACGCTTCGGCCATGGCGGCGATTTTCCGCACTTCGAAGATGCCTCCCGCGTGGGAGAGGTCGGGCTGGAGGATGGCTGCCGCCTGCTTCTCGAGCACCTCGCGGAACCCCCACTTGGTGAAGAGGCGCTCCCCGGTGGCGACAGGTATCGTGGTGCTTCGGGCCACGGTCGCCATGGCGTCTACGTGCTCAGGCAGGCACGGCTCTTCGATGAACATCGGTTGATACGGCTCAAAGGCCCTGGCAAGCTCAACGGCCATTGCCGGGCTGACCCGACCGTGGAAATCGATACCGATGTCCACCTGTTTGCCCACCGCATCGCGAAGAGCAGCGATGCGCGCGACGGCCCCATCCACGAACTCGGGGCTCTCAACGAACCGCACGGCCCCGAACGGGCTGGTCTTGACCGCGCTGAAGCCCTGCTGCACGCTCCGCCGACCCGCTTCTGCAAACGCCTCCGGCGTCTTCCCACCCACGTGTGCGTAGACGCGGACCTTCTCCCGTACAGCCCCGCCCAGGAGCTGATGGACCGGCACGTCCAGCCACTTGCCGGTAATGTCCCACAGAGCCTGTTCGATGCCACTCAGGGCGCTGCACAGCACAGGTCCCCCACGGTAGAACGCACCCCGGTAGAGGGCCTGCCAGTGCTGTTCGATCCTGCGGGGGTCTTTCCCGATCAGGTATCGACCCATGTCCTGAACCGCGACGGCCACGGTGTGCGACCAGCCTTCGACGATCGGCTCACCCCAGCCCGTCACGCCCTCGTCCGTGTCCATCTTCAGGAAGACCCAGCGGGGTTTGACGAAGAACGTTTCCATCTTCGTGATCTTCATGGTCGGAAGTCCTTCAGCATGTTGAGCAGACCCCCGTCGACGGTCACCGTGGCGCCGTTGACGAACGACGATTCCTCCGACGCTAAGAAACAGACGACGTTCGCGATCTCATCCGGTGAGCCGAGCCGCTTCAGCACCTGAGCGTCGCTTTCCCGCGGACGCCACGCTTCTCGGTCCACGGCCCGTCCCGACCGCGGGTAGAGCGACACGTCGATGGTCCCGGGGAGTACGCAGTTGAACCGTACGCCCTGTGGTCCATACTCACACGCAAGCGCACGGGTCATGCCGCACAGTCCCGCTTTGGAGGCGGCGTAGGCGGCATAGGCGGCCCGCGAGGCGACGGCGTGCACCGAGGAGATGTTGATGACGCTTCCCCAGCCCCGGCGAAGCATGTCGCCCGCCGCCGCCCGGCTCATCAGATAGGCGCTCTTGAGATTGGTGTCGAGAACGGTGTCCCAGAAGGCTTCATCCATCTCCTCCAGCGGGGACGAACGGGTGATGCCGGCGTTGTTGACGAGGATGTCGACCCGGGCGAACGCCTTCAGAGTCTCCTCGACGATTCTCCTGCAATCCTCACCAACTCGAACGTCCGCACGGACGAACAGGCTGCGACCGCCGGCGTCACGGATCTCCTCCGCCGTGACCTCTCCGCCCTGGACGTTCTGGTCTGCCACACCACACACTGCCGCTCCCTCGCGGGCCAGACGAAGGGCAACCGCCTTGCCGATGCCCGAGGAAGAACCGGTCACGATGGCGACCTTCTCCTTCAGAACCGTGCCCATCTTCAGCTACTGTCCTCCATGCGGTCGACCGTGGATCAGCCGCCGGCAAAGAGCCGCGTCAGCGTTCCGAGTGGACTGGAATATACCCGCCGGGACTGCCTTGGGGCCACTCTTGTTTCAAGCGGACCCTTGCAGCGACCTGCGTGGCAGGCGTAGCATACGTCTCCGACGTCGCACTATGCTAAGGGGAACAGGCCTATGAAAGCCCTGGTGCTGAAGGAATACAACCACTTCGAGTACGAAGACGTCCCCGATCCTGTGGTGGGGCCAGCCAGCGTCCTCATTCAGGTCAAGGCCTGTGGCATCTGCGGCTCCGACGTCCACGGCATGGATGGCAGCACGGGCCGACGGATCCCCCCGGTCGTTATGGGACATGAGGCCTCGGGAGTCGTCGCGGAGACCGGGGCGAACGTCACAGCGTGGAAGACGGGCGACCGCGTTACCTTCGACTCGACGATCTATTGCGGCACCTGCCTGTTCTGCCGACGCGGGCAGATCAACCTCTGCGACAACCGGAGGGTGCTGGGCGTTTCGTGCGCTGAGTACCATCAGAACGGCGCGTTCGCTGAGTACGTTGCCGTTCCCGACCACATCGTCTACGGCCTGCCTGAAGACCTGTCGTTCGAACGTGCGGCCATGGTGGAGGCCGTGTCCATCGCGGTTCATGCAGTCGGACGCACCAGGATTTCCCTCGACGACTGTGCCCTGGTCGTCGGTGCCGGCACCATTGGGCTGCTCGTAGTCCAAGCGCTTCGGGCGGCCGGCTGCGGCCGCATAATCGCCGTCGACCTCAGACAGGAGAGACTGGACCTGGCGTGTGAGCTGGGGGCCGACTGCGGCTTGAGAGCCAACGACAAAGGTGTACCCTCAACCGTGCGCAGCATGTGCGGGTGTTCGGGCGCCGACGTCGCCTTCGAGGTGGTCGGCCTCCAGGAGACGCTTCAGATGGCGCTGGGTGGACTGAGGAAGGGCGGCTCCCTGGTCCTTATCGGGAACCTGGCCAGTTCCGTTGCGCTGCCGCTGCAGGAGGTCGTCACGAAGGAGTTGTCGCTCTACGGTTCGTGCGCGTCCTGCGGCGAGTACCGGACCTGTCTGGACTTGATCGCTCGGGGGACTATTCGCGTGGACCAACTCATCAGCGCGGTCGTCCCGCTTGCCGAGGGGGCCTCGTGGTTTGAGAAGTTGCGGAAGCCCGATTCAGGGCTGATGAAAGTGATCCTTATTCCTTGAGTGAAAGCCGGAAGGCGGGAACATGATGAGCGGGGACCTCTACGACCTCACCGGGAAGGTGGCCATTGTCACCGGGGCCAGTCGGGGGCTGGGGCAATACTTCGGCAGGGCACTGGCCCGAGGAGGGGCCGACCTGGTCATCACCAGCCGACGGGTCGGGTCTCTGGAACCGTTCAGGGCCGAGATCGACTCGCTGGGTCGGCAGGCACTCCCCCTCGAGCTTGACGTCACAGAGCGCGACAGCATCCAGGCGATGGTCGAGGCCGCTCACGACCATTACGGCCAGATCGACATCCTGGTCAACAACGCCGGGTGCAATGTCCGCAAGCCGGCCGTGGAGGTCACTTGGGAGGACTGGAACCTGGTGCTCGACACGAACCTGCGAGGGACCTTCTTCGTGGCCCAGGCGGTGGCCAGGACCATGATGCCGAGACGGTACGGGCGGATCATCAATATCGGCTCGGTCACGTGCGTGTTCGGTTATGCCGGCCTCGCGCCCTATTGCGCCAGCCGTGGCGGGGTCAGACAACTCACCATGAGTCTGGCCGACGACTGGGGGCCATACGGGATCACCGTCAACTGCCTGGCTCCCGGGTGGTTCAAGACCGCTCAGAACGCAGTCATGTTCGAGGACAAGGAGTGGGTCGAATACCTGTGTGACCGGATCCCGCTCAAACGCCCCGGCAGGCCCAACGATCTCGACGGAGCCATCGTATTCCTGGCATCGGATGCCAGCGAGTACATCACCGGTCAGACCCTCCTTGTCGATGGAGGCATTTCCACCGGGGCCACGCGGGCGACCACGAAGCGCTGATCAGCGCACCTTACGGAGACCGTAGGCTGTCATCCCCGGCCTGGAGGCAACATTCCAGCCATCTACTGGGGCTTCGCCACTGCGGCAGACACATTTCCGCCCGTCCCCCCTTGCACGTGGAGTTCGCACAGGGGGTCACTATTGCCTTCGGCAGCGACAAACCACTCCAGGGCCCGGCCGTCGGTCACGCCCCCGAGATGACCCAGGTCACAGTGGCCCGTCTGCGAGAGCAGAGACACCCCGTCGGCCGTATGGAACTCCACCCGCACGGGCCTGAGTCGGCGCAGACCCCGGCCCTTGTTGGTGATGTGGGTGGGGAACTCGCCGCGGTTGGCCACGCGCGCGCGGATGCGGTAGACGTCCGGCCCGACACGCTCGGCTTTGAGACCCTCGATGAGCACCCGGGGATGTCGCCCGGCGTGTTCGAGGGTGAACTTGTAGGTGCCCTTGGCAATTCTTCTCAGGTCAGTCAGTGTGGGCCCGCCCAGATACTTCCGCACGAGGCCGCCGACCTCGACAGGCCCGAGCTGCGGATGCTCGAAGCGGGTCCATTGGGCAAAGACACGGTCCCTCCTCCTCTGTTTGTCCCACCACCTCATCAGCACGCGCTGGTGCTGCTCGTGGTCCTCGTGGGTCCTGGCCTTGAGAAGGTCCTCAGTCTTCAGGCCGGCGCTGTTGAGGAGGGTACCCAGCTCGAACTCAAAGACAAACAGCCCCAGATGATGGTACCCGAAGTTGTGGAAGTGCCCCCGCAGGTTCACGTCCCGGGACGCGGCGTCGTGGTACTTGACCACTGGGACGACGGGGAATTTCGTGTACTTCGAGCCGATCTCAGCCAGTTCCTGCATGACGTTGACGTCGCCGTTGTCCAGATCGGTGTCAGAACCGGTCGAAGGGGGTCTCAGCACGGCATTGGGCCCGTTGTGATAACCCAGCACTCCAAAGATGTTCGGCCGGCTGAAGATGAAGTCGGCCAAGGCCCGCATCTCCATCTCGCTGAAGGGGAAATCGCCGGCCCCACCCTGTTCCGGTTCAGGCTGCCAGTCGTAGGACCAGTTGCGGTTCCAGTCGAAGCTTCGACCTTCAGTGCGGATGTTGTCGCTGCCGTCCCACTGGTGGACCATGCCTTCGGGGAGCGTGCGGTAGTAGGGGGGCTTGCTGTCTTTGGTCCGCCTGACGAGGAGTCTCTTGTCCTTGGGATCGGCCACGAAGCGGCCGTCGGGATGCTCGAAGCGCACGGTCAGGATCAAGCCATCGCCGTTAACGTCCTCCTGGTACAGCGTGTTCGGTCTGCGTAGGGAACGGTCGGTGCGGCTGCGGATGCTCCCCGAGGTGGTGACGGCGAACTCAGCGCCGTCGGGATTGATCCGGGGCACGATGTGGAAGGCAACCCGGCTGAGGAGGTCCGACCTGCGGTGGTCGGCCACGAGTTGGCGTGCCGTGTAGAGGGCCGCATGGGTGCCGGAGAGCTCCGACGCGTGGATGTTTCCGTGGATCAGGTAGGCTGGTTTGTCTTCGGCCGGGCCAGTGGCGCCATCGGTGATGGTGAGGAGATGAATGGACCGGCCTTCCCGCGAATCCCCGAGGGATGAAACCGTCACCAGGTCGGGTCGGCGTGCGGCCAAGGCTGTGACGAAGTCAGTGACTTCGGCGTAGGTGAAGAAATGGTCAAAGGAAAGGGTGGGCAGCCTGCGAGGTCCGGCCATAGTCGCGTGCTCCTTTCTGCAGTTTCGTGAGGAAGACTGGCTGGACAGAGACTACGCAGCGCCCGGGCGTTGTCAAGTGGAACCCCCGCAGCCCGCCGCTGCCTCCGTGCCCTGCGGGTACGTTGCCGTGACCACGAAGGACTTGCGCCGTCTCACAGGAGGAAGTAGAAGGGGTGAGAACAACGGAGAAATGGTTGACGCAGGGATATCAAGCCGCCGCAGGCAGTCTCGAGGCTTGGCCCACGAGGGCAGTGGTAAGGCGACTGCGGTGGCGATGACATCCTGCTCCGGTCCGCTTGCCGGATCACCGGGAATGCGCACACGTGTTGTCGTGGTTTGGGGATCGGGGTTGCTGTCAGTGGTTGCTTTCTCTATCGTCCGTTAGGCAAGGTCGAGGTTGTGCATCGGGAGGACACCCTGGGTCACCCCCAGTTTTGCGGTGTTGTGGGTGGCACACCTTGAGCTTGCTCAAGGTGTGTGCGGAGCACCGGAA
>CAZIBA010000135.1:0-6184 GCA_964536795.1 uncultured Planctomycetota bacterium
CCCTCTTCCAACTGCTGGAGTTGGGCGTCGTCCCCATCATCAACGAGAACGACACCACCAGTGTCGAGGAGATCACCTTCGGCGAGAACGACCTCCTCTCCGCCCAGGTCACCAACCTGCTCCGGGCCGAGCTGCTGGTCATCCTGACGGTGGCCGAGGGCCTGTGCCGGCCCGGACCCGAAGGCCGATTGGGGGAGTGCATCGACCTGGTCGAGGAGGTCACCGACGACGTCCTGGCCCTGGTCGCCGAAGAGCGTACCGAGCTGGGCCGCGGCGGCATGAGGAGCAAGCTCCTGGCCGCTCGTATGGCCACTCAGGCCGGTGAGGCGGTGGTCATCGCCGCCGGCGGCCGGCCGGGCGTGCTGGCCGAGCTCTTTGCCGGTGAGCGGGTGGGCACGTTGTTTCTGCCCTCGAAGAAGCGGATGACCAGCCGCAAGCGCTGGATCGGCTTCGGCGTGCGTCCCCGTGGTCGCATCCGGGTGGACGGTGGGGCCCGCCGGGCGCTGGTGGAGGGGGGCAAGAGCCTGCTTCCCAGCGGGGTGGTGGCGGTCGAAGGCCGTTTCGAGCGGGGGGACGTGGTCGAACTGACGGCCGAGGACGGTCGGGCCTTCGCCCGAGGTCTGGCCAACTACGCCGCCGGGGAAGTAGAGAAGGTCCGGGGGCTCAAGACCGGCCAGATGGCCAAGGTGCTCGGACAGAAGCCTTACGACGAAATCATCCACCGTGACAACCTGGTCGTCCTCCGGAGGCCGGCGTCCGCCGATGGTGACCGGCGGCCCACAAGCTGACACGCGCAGAGGTGGCTGGTGAGCAAGGGATGGTCTCCCCGGGAGCATCTGGCGCAACTGCGTCAGCAGCTCAACGACGCCCTCGAAGCCCGGGACATCGGTGCGGTTGAGCAGACCTTCCGTCAGCTCCTCGGCTCCCTCTACCGACAGCGGCTCAGTTCCGACGAGCTCCTGGCCGTGGCCGCCTGCATGCTGGGCACCCGCAACTACCCCCTGGCCATGCGGGCCTACGAGGAGCAACTCGCCGCCTACCCCCAGAGCGGCCGGAACCCGGAGGTCCACTTCCGCCTGGGCATCCTGTTCAGCCAGCGCTTCCAGGACTACGACGAAGCCCTCAAGCACCTCGAGCTCGCCGCCCAGCACCATCCCCGGGGCGACCGGGTGGCCCAGGCCGAAGAGGAGATGGGACGCATCCAGGAGAACCTGGCGCGCATCGACGCGGCACCCACCACTGGCCCGGAGGGCAGCAGGCGAGCCTGGGTGGTCCGCCAGACCGACGACCCCATGGACATCGCCGCGGTGGGTCGGCTGGTGGCCCGGGAGGCGGGCCTGGTGCTGGCCGAGGTGACAGCTGAGCTGCGCAACTCGCGGGGCACCATACTGCCCGGAGCTCCCTTGGAGGTGGCCAGGCGGGTGGCCCGGGCCCTGCAGCAGGTGGGGATGCCCGTGCTGGTCATCGGCGAGGCCGACCTGGTCAGCCTGCCGGAGACCGGGGAGGTGACGGCCCTGACCATCTCGGGGGAGGGGGTCCGGTTTGAGCTGGGAAGGGAGGTGGTGGAGCGGTCCTGGGCGGACGTGTACTTCGTGGTCGGTGGGCGGCTGCAGTTCGAGGAGCCGGCATTCGAGGCCCTGCACGTCTCCGAGTCCTCGGAGCGGATGGTCCCTCGTTCCTTTCGTCACCGCGCCGTCGTGCTGCTGGACTTCTTCGTCCTGGAGCCCTGGCTTCGTCTGCGGGTGGAGGAGGGGCAGACGCGTCTGCAGCTCAGGCGGGCCGGCCGGGAGAGCAGAAGCAGCAACCGGGTGGACGCCTTCCTCCAGGCTCTGGTGGAGATGGCGCCCGACCTCCACGCCAACGACTTCGTCCGCCTGCTCGCCGGTCAGGCCCGGCGGACGGAAGCCAGGCGGTTCGATTTCGACAGCACCCGGGCCTTCGACTCCTACTGCCACTGGCTCCTCCAGCTCGAGGAGCACAACCGGCCCCCGGGGTAGGCGCACGGCCGCCAGGCCGGCCGCGGAGCTTCGTTCCCGGTTTCCCATCGGAGGGTAGAAGTGGGTATGGCCAGGCGCGCGGACAACGACAGCGAGGCCCCGCTGGGCTCCCCCGAACGCCCGGGCCTCTGGCAGTGGCTGGCCCAGCAGGCGGACTTCGCCCGCGAGCGCCCCCGCCGACGCACAGACCTGGAGTGCACCCAGTTCGAATCGGCCAGGCTGGGCAGCTACTACGTGCTCAAGAACCCGGCCCGGGGGAGCTACCTGAAGCTCGCCCCCGAGGACCACTTCCTCTTCTCCCGGATGGACGGCGAGCACACGGTGCGCGACCTGTTGCTGGCCTACTACCGGGAGTTCGGAAGCCTGGCCTTCAGTCGGGTCCTGGGGCTCATCCGGGAGCTCAAGGAGGGTGGCTTCCTTCATCAGGAGCAGCCTCGGCTGATGAGCTACCTCCGTCGGCGGTGCGCTCGACGTGACTGGCTGGGTCGCCTGGCCGCCCTGGGCCAGGCAGTGTTGCACAAGGAGCTGGCCATCGGGGGCATCGGCCACTGGGTGGAGGCCCTCTACCGGGCCGGGGGGTGGCTCTTCGCAACCGCCGGGGCCCGGGTGCTGTACGTCTTCGTGGTGGCGGCGGGGCTGGTGCTCTTCGTGCGGGAGCTTACCGGTGGCGGGTTCACGCTGGTGGCCGTGGAGGACAGCTACCTGCTGGGCGGGGTGGTGCTGGCCCTGCTGCAACTGGCCGTCATCTTCATCCACGAGCACGCCCACGCCCTGACCACAGTGCACTTCGGTCGCCAGGTCACCCGTGGGGGGTTCATGCTCTACCTGGGGCTTCCGGCCTTCTTCGTGGACACTTCCGACATCTGGATGGCTCCCAAGAAGGCGCGGCTGGCCGTCAGTTGGGCGGGTCCGTTCTCGGAGCTAATCCTGGGCGGTGCGACCAGCATCGTGGTCTGGTACGTGGGTCCGTCACCGGTGGGGAACGTGCTTTTCAAGTTCGCCCTGCTCCTCTACCTGGGCGCCTTTCTCAACCTCAACCCACTGCTGGAACTGGACGGCTACTACCTGCTGATGGACTGGCTGGAGGTACCCATGCTCCGGGGCCGCTCCTTCCGCTTCATCCGGGACAAGCTCCTGAGAAAGCTCATCGGGCGGGAGCGTTTCACCGGGGAGGAGCGCCTGTTCGCCTGGTTCGGACTGCTGTCGCTGGGGTACACGGCCTTCGCGCTGGCCACGGCGTTCTACATCTATTTCCACTACGCCCTGGGGGCGGTCGGCTCGCTCTGGCGGACCCACGGGTGGTTCGTCCGCGCCTTGATCGTGGCCGGGTACGCGGCGTTGGTGGGGCCGCTGGGCTACCTTGTGGTCATCAGGGTGCTTCGCGGGTTGCGGGCGGCCGTCCGCTGGATGCGGGAGCGGGACGTTTTCGATGACCCATACCGGTTGGCCGCTGCGGCGGTACTGCTGGCTCTGCTGGTCTGGTACCTGCCCGGCCGGCTGGCGCCCAACGCCGACCTGGTCATCTACGGGGTGCTGCTGGGAGCGGCTCTGGCCCTGCTGGCCGTGGGCTCGGGGCTGCTGGCCCGCTGGTACGACGACCCGGCGCCCCGGTTGGCAGCGGCCCTCTTCGCCGGCTGGGCCGGGGTGCTTCTCCTGGCCCAGGTGTTGGTGGCGCTGGGTCGGCGGCCCGAGGGGGCGACGGCCTTCACGGCGAGCTGGGTCCTCTTCCTGGCCAGTGGGGTTGCCGGCTGGTGGGTGGCCAGCGCCTTCCGGGTGCGCCCGGGGGACCTGGTGCTGGCCGCTGTCGTGGCCGCCCTCTCGGCACTGGTGGGTTGGCGCCTGGTTCCGGTGGAAGGGGAGGGGGAAGGGGCGTCGGCCTGGCTCTTCCTGGGGCCGGCCTGCGCCTCGTTGGGGTTGGGCTTCCTTACCGTGGTCGGCCGGGCCTACCGGGGGACGGTGCTGGCCCTGGCCGTTGGCCTGGGCTGGTGCGGGCGGTGTCTGGGGGTGCTGGCGGTCTGGTGGTGGGTGGTGGGGGAGCGGCGAATGGGGACGGGGAGCTCGGCCCTCCTGCCGGCCGTCTTCGGGGCGTCGCTGCTGGTGGGCGGGGTGGTCCTGGTGAGGTTGGCCTACGGTCACCTGGCCCGGGCCCGGCTGGAGGCCCGACGGGCGCCCGCGCTCAGTGACGCCGAGCGCCTGGCCGACGCCTTCACGGCGCTGGTAGGCACCGTACTGGCTCAGTTCCAGGCCCTCTCCGGCCGTCGGGTGGTGGAGGCCCTGGGCGAGGAGCTGGGCCAGCGGGAGGACTTCCCCAGGTCGGTGAGCATCACGGGCACCAGGACGGAGGTGACGGTGAGCCCGGCCGACAGCATCCTGGTGGTGGCCACCCGCTTGCGTCGGGCCCTGGAGCAGGTGCTGGACGGGGTCCGGCGATACCTGCGCGACGCCTACCTGGCCCGGCTGGTGAGGCAGGTGTTCCGGGAGCTGAGCTGGGACGAGCGGGAGGCAGCCAGCCAGTACCTGCTGAGAGGGGAAAGCTGGCAGGGGGCCTTGGCCGAGTCCCACCGCGCGGCCGCGCAGAGCTACGCCGGGCTGCTGGGCCAGAACCCGGTCTTCGCCGAGCTGACGGAGGAGGAGTTGTCGGCGGTGGCCGGGCGCCTGCGGCCGGAGCGGCGAGGGGCCGGGAGCGTCATCGTCCGTCAGGGGGAGCGGGGCGACATCTTCTACCTCATCGCCCGCGGTCGGGTGGCCGTGGTGGTGGAGAGCAGAGGGCACGGTCCCCAGGAGGTGGCGGAGCTCACCGACGGTGACTACTTCGGCGAGATCGCCCTGCTCCGGGAGACCACCCGGACGGCCACCTGCGTCGCCCGCACCGACGTGGAGCTGCTGACCCTCAGTCGGGCGGACTTCACCGAGCTGCTGGCCCGGCAGTTCGCCGTGGCCGGCAAGGTGGAGAAGGTGGCCGGGATGAGCGCCATGCTTCGGCGGATGCCCCTCTTCAACGATTTCAGCCCCCGCCAGCTCCAGGCCCTGCTCCGCTGCCTGGGCGGTGAGCGAGCAGCGGCCGGGAGCACGGTGGTCCGGGCAGGGGAGCCGGGGGAGCGCTTCTACATCATCGAGTCGGGTCTGGTGGAGGTGCTGGCCGCCGAGGAGGGGGGTGCAGCGGAGGGCGCGGAGGGTCAGCGGGTGGTTGCGCGTCTGGGCCGGGGCGAGTACTTTGGTGAGATTGCCCTCCTGGCCGACGTAGCGAGGACGGCCACGGTGCGCGCGGTGAGCGACTGTGAGTTCTTCGTGCTCGACCGGAAGGCGTTCGAGGCCCTGATCCGCACCCACGTGCTGGCTGGCCGGCACCTGGAGTTGGTGAGCTCCCGGCGGATGCTGGACACCAAGCGGAAGCTGGTCGGCGGCACGGTGGCCGGGGAGGAGTGAGGGCTGGAAGGGAGGACGAGGTGGAGTGCTGGCACTGTGGACGACCGGCGGCGGGTGTGTGTGTCTTCTGCGGACGGGCCGTCTGCAAGGAGCACGCTGAGCGGCTTCCCAACGTCATCAGCATCTTTCGGGACACGGACGAGGTGAACAAGGCCGTGGTGGTGGCCGATGCCTTATACTGTGGGGTCTGTTCACCCAGGGACGAGCCCGTGCCCCTGGAAGGGCTGGAAGAGGACGCTGGCTGAGCGGCCGGAGGGCCGTGGGGACCGGCCTGCGGTGATAGTGAAGAAGGGGAGAGGCAGTGAGACGCGGCCTGGTGTTGATGGCGCTGGTGGTGGCGGTGGGCTGCACCGGGGGTCCGGGGGCCGAGCAGCAGACGATGGAGAGACTCTTCGCCGAAGTGGACCCGGCCATGCTGCGGGGGTCACCCCAGCGGGTGGACGCCGGCGGCGCGGTCGCTCCTGAGACCCGGGCCGCTGCCGAGCAGGCGGTGGCGAAGCTCCAGGCCGAGGTGGCCCGGACGCCTGAGGATGCCCAGCTCCGGCACCGTCTGGCCGTGGCCCTCCTGCGGGCGGGTCGGGCGGAGGAGGCCGTCGAGCAGTGGGCCAAGGCCGTCGACCTCGACCCCGACTTCAGCAAAGCCCACTACAACCTGGGCGTCGCTTGGAAGGACCAGCAGAAGCTCGACGAGGCCGTGGCCAGCTACCGGCAGGCCCTGGCCGTCCGGCCCGACTACCCCGAGGCCTATCTGAACCTCGGCA